>NZ_JASCXL010000009.1:0-121235 GCF_030010595.1 Streptomyces sp. CC224B
GCGGGCCGGGCGGCGGCGGCGCCCCCCGCCGCCGCGCCCCCCCCCCCCGGGGGGGGGGGGGGCGCCGGCCCCGCCCCGGGGGGGGGGGCCGCCGCCCCCCCCCCCCCCCCCGACGGCGGTTTTCCCCCGGCTCTCCGGGGCCCGCGGCCGCCCCGCGCTAGACCTGCTGCCCGTCGCCGCCGCCCCCGCCGCGGGCCTCCTTGATCCCCTTGGTGATCACGTCCATGGACGACACGGGCGGCGCGTCCTCGTGGTCGTCGACGCCGAAGCGGACCAGCACCATCGTCATGTCGTCGGCGGGGGACTTGAACGCGAGCGACTGCACGTAGCCGTCCGGGCCCTTACGGGTGTCGGCCTTCCACCGCACGAGATAGCCCTTCTGCCCGGCCACCGTGACCGGCTTCGAGAGGAGCTCCTTGTGCGACTTCAGCGAGCCGCCGTAGATCGTGCCGCCGTAGGACTCCTCCGCGTTCTTCTCGATGTCCGCCTTGGCCGCCGCCTCCGGCGTCGACGCGGTGACCTTCAGCCGGACCGCGGGCGCCGAGAAGGCGCCGCCGCGCACGCACTGCTTGCCGGAGTCGCCGGGGCAGGGGTACTCGCCGGTCTTCACGCCCGCGCCGACCCCGCTCGACTCGCCTTCCCAGCCGTCCGGGACGGGCATGCTGATCCCGCTCGCGGTGTCGGTGGCGTACCCCTTCTCCGTCTCGGGCCCCTCGGACGGGCCCGGCGAACCGTCGGGCGACTCGCTTCCGCCGTCGTCGTCGGGGCCCGGCTTCTCGGGCGCGGACGAGGCCGGGGGCTTGGCGCTGTCCTTGTCGTCGTCCTTGTCGTCGGCGGTCAGCGCGTAGACGCCGCCGCCGATGCCCGCGAGGAGGACCAGCACGACGCCCACGCCGATCGCCGTACGGACACGGCGCCGCCGCGGGTCCGGCGGCTGCGGGGGGTAGCCCGGGCCGGGGTGGCCGACGGCGCCCGGGGCGCGGACGTGATCGGTCCACGTGGTCCCGTCCCACCACCGCTCGGAGGGCGGGGCGCCAGGGATCTGCCCGGGGTCGGGGTACCAGCCGGGGGGAGTCGCGTGCGTCATGGCCGTCAGGGTAGGACCCCCGCCTGAAAGCCCGATGAGAGGGGGGCCGCGGGTTCCGGCCAACTCCCGCCCGCCGACACGGGTTCGTCCCGGTCAGACCGATATGCGACACCGCCCCGGGGACCGGTCGTCGTCTCTTCGCTCCTACCGGTTGTCGTCCCCTTGCCTCGACCGGTTGTCGTCCTCTTGGCCCGACGACCGGACGGCTGCTCACCCCTGCGCGCGGGCCGTCAGCCCGGCCGGACCGGTCATGCCCGCCCAGCCGGACCAGTCGTCAGCCGCGCTGGCCGTCCACCACCAGGCGGGTCGGCGTCGGCACCGGTGTCTCCCGGCCCGCGCCGGCCAGGCCCGGCAGGCGGAGTCCCGCGCGGCCGGGGGTGATCGAACCGAGGACGCTCGGGTGCCGCGCCCCGGTGCTCGCCGGTACGGTGCCGGGCAGGCCGTGGGCCGTCAGGAAGCCCAGGACGGCGAAGGCGTACGACTCCTTCGCCGCCGACGGCAGCCCGAGGTCGTCGGAGCGGCGCACCGGCACGGCGGGGCCCAGCTCCTCGCGCAGTATCGCCATGAGCGCGGGGTTGCGGACGCCGCCGCCGGAGGCGAGCACCTCCGTCGCCCCGGTCGCGCGTACCGCCGCCGCGACCGTCAGCGCCGTCAACCGCGTCAGCGTCGCCACCACGTCCTCGGCCGCCAGCCCCTCGAACCCCCGCAGCGCCTGGCGCAGATAGGCCGGGTGGAACAGCTCCTTGCCCGTCGTCTTGGGCGCGGGCAGCGCGTAGTACGGCTCGTCGAGCAGCCGGGCGAGCAGCTCCTCGTGCACCGTGCCGCACGCGGCGAGCTCGCCCCCTCGGTCGTACGCCAGGTGCGCGGCCCGGCCCTCGGGCGTCAGCTCCCGCACCGCCGCGTCGATGAGGGCGTTGGCCGGGCCCGTGTCGTACGCGGTGCCGTCCGGGGCGGTGATGTTGGCGATGCCGCCCAGGTTCAGCGCCACCGGGGTGCCGGCCCGGCCGCGCAGCCACATCTGGTCCACCAGGCTCACCAGCGGCGCGCCCTGGCCGCCCGCCGCGACGTCCCGCGGCCGGAAGTCCGCGACCACCGGCAGGCCCGTGGCCTCCGCGATCCACGCGGGCTGGCCGATCTGCAGGGTGCCGCGGACCTGCCCGTCGGCCACCCAGTGGTAGACGGTCTGCCCGTGGGAGGCGACCAACTCGGCGCGCCCGTCGCACAGTTCCCTGTCCGCCTCCACGGCCGCGGCGGCGAAGGCCTGCCCGATGAGCGTGTCGAGGCGGCACACGTCGGCCAGCGTGGTGGCCGCCGGGGGCAGGGCGGTCGCCAGGGCCGAGCGGAGCGCGTCGTCGTAGCCGCGGCTGATGAGGCCCAAGGGGGTCATGACCAGGCGGTCGCCGTCGAGGTCGAGGTCGACGGCGCCGGCGTCGATGGCGTCGTAGGAGGTGCCGGACATCAGGCCGATCACACGCACGGAGTCTCCTCTTTCCGGTCTTCCGGTTCCGCCAGCCCGCGCCGGGCACGGCCCTTCCCACTATGCCCCCCTACCGCGGCCCCTCAAGGAAGCGCCCCCTCCGCCCCGGATCAATGCGCTTTCCCCACGCGCCCCTTGGGAAGCCGCACTACCACCGGGCGCGCGCACCAAGCCCGGCACGGCGCCCTCCCCGAGCCCGGTACCACCATGCTTCCGGCCCGGTGCCACCCCCGTGACGCCCGCGCGAGCGCCGCGTGCGCCCCCGCCGCCTCGGGCTCGTCCGTACGGGGATGCCGAGCGGGGTGCTCATCCGAGGCGGCCGGGGCCTGTCGGTCTCCCCGGGCTCACCGGGGCGGGGGGCAGGGCCAGGCCGCGCCAGTGGCTGACGCTGCCCCAGGCTCCCCGCAGGGCGCGTGCCTTGAGGAGCCACAGGGACAGGTCGTACGCGGAGCTGTAGCCGATCGCGCCGTGCAACTGGAGCGCGGCCCGCGCCGAGCGGTACGCCGCCTCGGCCGCCGCGACCTTGGCGGCCGCCACGTCCCCCCACCCTTCCTCGGGCAGCGTCACCGCCGCCCCGAACACCAGCGGCCACGCGAACTCCAGCCCCACCAGCACGTCCGCGAGGCGGTGCTTGACGGCCTGGAAGGAGCCGACCGGGACCCCGAACTGCGTCCGCTGCTTCACGTACGCCACGGTCCGGTCGAGCAGCGCCGTCCCCACGCCGAGGCACTGCGCGGCCGTGGCGAGGGCCGCCCACCGCAGGGCCCACCGCGCCGCCTCGGCCACCACGGGCCCGGAGGCGAGCACCTCCCCGCCGGGCAGGGGCTTGGCGAGGCGCCGCGCCGGGTCGAGGGACGCCCGCACGCGCGCGTGCCCGGGCGCGAGCCGCACCTGCTCGGCCTCGACGGCGAGGACGAGCGACGCGGCGTCCGCGTCGAGCACGTACGGCCCCGTACCGGGCAGCGCGAGCGTCGCCCTGGCCTCACCCGCCACCAGGGAGGGCAGCAGCCGCTTCGCGGGCCCGGTCACGCCCCGCTCGGCGAGCCGGGTGAGGAGCGCCGCCGCGGCCGCGGTCTCCACCAGCGGCCCGGGCACCGCGTGCCGCCCCAGCTCCACGAAGGCGACGGCCACGTCGACGGGCAGCGGCCCCACGCCCTCGTACTCCTCGCCCGCCACCAGCGTGAACACCCCGGTGTCCGCGAGCCGCCGCCACACCGCCGCGCCCGGCGCGTGGTCCCCGGCGGCCCAGGCGCGTGCCACCGCCGGGGTGTCCGCGGCCGTCAGCAGGCCGTCGAGGGAGCGCGCGAACGCCCGCCGCTCGTCGTCCAGGAGGAACCTCATCAGCGCCGCCCCCTGGGCAGGCCGAGCAGCCGCTCGGCGATGATGTCGCGCTGGATCTCGTTGGTGCCCGCGTAGATCGGGCCCGCGAGGGAGAAGACGTACCCCTCGGTCCAGGCCGACGGATCCCCCCAGCCGCCCTCCGCTCCTCGGGCCTCCGTGCCCCGAGCCTCTGCCCCCCGGGCCACCGCGCCCCGAGCCTCCGCGCCCGGACTCCCCGCCCTCCGCCCGCCCCCGGCCTGGCTCTCCGTCAACTCCCCCTCCGCACCCAGCAGGTCCAGCGCCGCCTCGTGCACCGCGATGTCGTACTCCGACCAGAACACCTTGTTCAGGCTGGACTCGGCGCCGAGCGTGCCGCCGGCCCGGATGCGGGAGGCGCCGGCCCACGTGAAGAGCTGGTACGCGCGGGCGCCGATCACCGCGTCGGCCACCCGGTCGCGCAGCGCCGTGTCGGCCACGTCGCCGTACGCGTGCCACAGCCGCACCAGGCGGTCCGCCGTGGCGAGGAAGCGGCCAGGGGAGCGCAACGTCAGGCCGCGCTCGGCACTGGCCGTCGACATGGCGATGCGCCAGCCGTCACCGGGCGCCCCGATCACGTCCTCGTCCGGGACGAAGACGTCGTCCAGGAAGACCTCGGCGAAGGCGGGCTTGCCGTCGAGCCTGCCGATCGGACGGATCGTCACACCCTCGGCATCCAGCGGGAACATCACGTACGTCAGGCCCTGGTGCGGCCGCTCCGCGCGCGGGCCGCTGCGGAAGAGGCCGAACGCGCGGTCGGCGAACGCGGCCCGCGACGACCACGTCTTCTGCCCGCTCAGCCGCCAGCCGCCCGCCACCCGCCGGGCGGTGGCCCGCAGCGACGCCAGGTCCGACCCGGCCTCCGGCTCCGACCAGGCCTGCGCCCAGACGACCTCGCCCCGCGCCATCGGGGGCAGCACCCGGGCGCGCTGCTCCGCGGTGCCGTGGTCGAAGAGCGTCGGCGCCAGCAGGCTGATGCCGTTCTGCGAGACGCGGGCCGGGGCGCCCGCGGCGTAGTACTCCTCCTCGAAGAGGAGCCAGGAGACGAGGCCGGCCCCCTGCCCGCCGTACTCCTCGGGCCAGCTCACCACGGACCAGCGGTCCGCCGCCAGCTCGCCCTCCCAGGCGCGGTGGGCGGCGAAGCCCTCCTCGGTCTCCAGGGACGGCAGGGGAGCGCGGGGCACGTGCGCGGCGAGCCAGGCGCGCGCCCGCAGCCGGAACTCCTCTTCCCGCGGGGTGAAGTCGAGGTCCATCCCCTGCTCCCGTCTCTCGCCGCACACGCGGCCGCTCGCCGCTTCCGTCCGCTTCGCCGCCCATCGGCACGCGGCCCTTCCCTAACAACTGTTTGGTAGATTATCGTGCGGAGGGTCGGTCGTCGAGCACTCGATCGGGGGACGCCATGGCAGCACCGACGTACGTGCCCGGACACGGCCTGCTCACCGGCCGCGCCGCGGTCGTCACCGCGGGCGCCGGCGCGGGCATCGGCGGCGCTACGGTCCGCCGCTTCCTGGAGGAGGGGGCCCGCGTCGTCATCGGCGACGCGCACGCGCGCCGCACGAAGGAGGCGGTGGCCGCGCTGGCCGCCGAGTTCGGGGCCGCCCGCGTCGACGGCGTCCGCTGTGACGTCACGGACGAGTCCGAGGTGGCCGCGCTGTTCGACCTGGCCGAGCGGAGCCACGGCGGCCTGGACATCGTCGTGAACAACGCGGGCCTCGGCGGGACGGCGGCCCTCACGGAGATGACCGACGAGGAGTGGCACCGGGTCGTCGACACCACCCTGACCGGTACGTTCCGCTGCACCCGCGCAGCCCTGCGCCGCCTGCGCGCCACCGGCGGCCGGGGAGTCGTGGTGAACAACGCCTCGGTGCTCGGCTGGCGCGCCCAGGCGGGCCAGGCGCACTATGCCGCAGCGAAGGCCGGTGTCATGGCCCTCACCCGGTGCGCCGCCCTGGAGGCCGCCCCGCACGGCATCCGGGTCAACGCGGTAGCGCCGAGCCTCGCCCTCCACCCCCACCTCGCCAAGGTCACCTCGGCCGAGGTGCTGGACGAGCTCACCGCGCGCGAGGCCTTCGGGCGGCCCGCCGAGCCCTGGGAGATAGCCAACGTGATCGTCTTCCTCGCCAGCGGCTACTCCTCGTACATGACGGGCGAGACGGTCTCCGTCAGCAGCAGGCACCCCTAGGCGGAGAATGAGCGCGTGCCGACCCAGAAGCAGACCCAGAAGCAGGCCCCGAAGCAGACCCCGGACCGGAAGCCGAGCCGCAAGCAGACCAGCCGGACCGACCCGGCCGACGTGACTGACCCGACCGACCGAGCCAACCCGGCCAACCGAACCAGCCCGACCCGCCCGGCCAACCCGGCCAAGGACCAGGGCGAGCGCCGCTCCGAGCTCCTGCGCATCGCCGCGGACGTCTTCGCCGAGCAGGGCTACAAGGCCACCACCGTCCGTAAGATCGCGGACGCCGCGGGCATGCTCGCGGGCAGCCTCTACTACCACTTCGACTCCAAGGAGTCGATGCTCGAGGAGATCCTGCGCACGTTCCTGACCGAGCTGTGGGACGGGTACGAGGCCGTCCTCGCCGCGCCGCTCGGCCCGCGCGAAACGCTGGAGGCGCTCGTCACCGAGTCCTTCCGGGAGATCGACCGGCACCGCGCGGCCGTGGCGATCTACCAGAAGGAGTCCCGGCACCTGGTCGCCCAGACGCGCTTCGAGTACCTCCTGGAGTCCCAGCGGCGCTTCGAGAAGACCTGGCTCACGACGCTCGAACGGGGCGTCGCCGACGGCGTCTTCCGCGCCGACCTGGACGTCCGGCTCACCTACCGGTTCGTCCGCGACACCGTCTGGGTCGCCGCGTCCTGGTACCGGCCGGGCGGCGGCCACAGCCCCGAGGAGATCGCCCGCCAGTACCTGTCGATGGTGCTGGACGGCATCGCCGTCCGCGCCTAGCCCGGCGCCGCCGCGCGGCGCCCGTCACGCGAGGAGTACGCAGCCATGGCCGAGGCCTACATCGTCGAAGCGGTCCGTACGCCCGTCGGCAGGCGCGGCGGCGGACTCGCCGCCGCGCACCCCGCCGACCTCGGCGCCCACGTGCTCACCGCGCTCATGGAGCGCAGCGGCGTCGACCCCGCCGCCGTCGACGACGTCGTGTTCGGCTGCCTGGACGCGGTCGGCCCGCAGGCCGGGGACATCGCCCGTACGAGCTGGCTCGCCGCCGGGCTGCCCGAAGAGGTGCCGGGCGTCACCGTCGACCGGCAGTGCGGCTCCTCCCAGCAGGCCGTGCACTTCGCCGCGCAGGCCGTCCTCTCCGGCACCCAGGACCTCGTCGTCGCGGGCGGCACGCAGAACATGTCGATGGTCCCCATCGCCTTCGCCTCCCGGCGCGCCGCCGAGCCCCTCGGCCTCACCGAGGGCCCCTTCGCGGGCAGCGCGGGCTGGCGCGCCCGGTACGGTGACAAGCCCGTCAACCAGTTCCACGGCGCCGAGCTGATCGCCGAGGAACGGGGCATCTCCCGCCGGGAGATGGAGGAGTACGCGCTCGGCTCCCACCGGCGCGCGCTGCGGGCGCTCGACGAGGGCCGCTTCGAGCGCGAGGTCGTCCCGTACGGGGACGTGACCGCCGACGAGGGGCCGCGCCGCGACACGACCCCGGAGAAGATGGCGGCCCTGAAGCCCGTCCTCGACGGCGGCCGGATCACCGCCGCCTGCTCCTCCCAGGTCTCCGACGGCGCCGCCGCTCTCCTCCTCGCCGGTGAACGCGCGGTGCGGGACCACGGCTTGACGCCCCGCGCCCGCGTCCACCACCTCTCCGTGCGCGGCGAGGACCCCATCCGCATGCTCACCGCGCCCATTCCGGCCACCGCGCACGCCCTGCGGAAGACCGGCCTGGCGCTCGACGCCATCGACCTCGTCGAGATCAACGAGGCCTTCGCGCCGGTCGTCCTCGCCTGGCTGCGGGAGACCGGCGCCGACCCGGAGCGGGTCAACGTCAACGGCGGCGCCATCGCCCTGGGTCACCCCCTCGGTGCCACCGGCGCCCGGCTGATGACGACGCTCCTGCACGAACTGGAGCGCACCGGCGGCCGGTTCGGGCTCCAGACCATGTGCGAAGGAGGGGGCCAGGCCAACGTCACGGTCATCGAACGCCTGTGACCCGCGCCCCCGGCCCGGCACGCCGTCCCGGGCCGGCCGCCGCCGCCCACGGCCCGTCCCCCGCGGGTGGCCTGGCATATGACCGTCTGTCACCCGTGCGGGAGGAGCTGGCCGGACCTCGCTCCGTGCCGGGCCCGACCCGGCTAGTCTCAAGTTCTGTACGTCGATTGAGCGACCCCGGGAGGTAGCGCGATGACGCAGGGACGGCCCGGAGGTGGCGCCTGGGCCCCGCTGTGGGAGCGCGACGAGGAGATCCGCGCGGTCGAGCGGGCCGTGTCCGCCCTGTGCTCCGACCGGTCCAACGAGGGCGGCCTGCTCGTCTTCAGCGGCGAGGCCGGCATCGGCAAGACCGCGCTCATGGCCGAAGTGCGCCGCATCGCCCACGGCCGGGCCACCGTGTGGGCCGCGCGCGGCGGCGAGACCCTCCGGTCCGTGCCCTTCAACGTGGTGCGCCAGCTCCTCCAGCCCGCGCTCCTCGCCTTCACCCCCGACGAGGCCCGGGCCTACCTCGACGACTGGTACGAGATCGCCGGCCCCGCCCTCGGCATAGCCGAACCCGGCAGCGGCAGGCCCGACCCGCACGCCGTGTGCGACGGCCTGGTCGCCGTGGTCTCCCGTCTCGCCCGGCTGCACTGGCCGCTCGTCCTGCTCGTCGACGACGCGCACTGGGCCGACCAGGAGACGCTGACCTGGCTCGCCGCGTTCGCGGAGCACCTCGACGACCTCCCCGTCCTCGTCGTGGTGGCCCACCGGCCCGGTGACGCCCAGGGCGAGAGCGTCCGCCTGCTCGACCGGATCGGCCAGGCGGCCCGGCCCGCGACCGTCCTGCGCGCCCTCACCCCGGACGCCACGGCGGGCCTGACCCGCGCCACGCTCGGGGAGCACGCCGACGCCCCCTTCTGCCGCGAGGTGTGGGCCGTCACCGGCGGCAACCCGTACGAGTCCGTGGAGCTCCTCGCCAAGGTGCAGGACTGCGAGATGGAGCCGGTCGAAAGCTCCGCCGCCGAACTGCGCGCCCTGAACCGCACCGCGCGCGGCCGCGGCCTCGTCGCCCGCCTGGAGGAACTCGGCACCGACGTCGTCCGCTTCGCCTGGGCCGGCGCGATCCTCGGTTCCGCGATCTCCGTCGACCTCGCCGCGTCCCTCGCCGGGATGCGCCGCGACGAGGCCGAGCGATGCGCGGAGCGGCTGCGCGCCGCGCGCATCGTGACCGGCGGCGAGGAGGGCCTGGAGTTCGTGCACCCGCTGATCGCCTCGGCCGTGTACGACTCCATCCCGCCCGCCACCCGCACCGCCATGCACGGCCGTGCCGCATGGGCCGTCACCCGCTCCGGCCGCGGCGCCGCTGCCGCCTCCCGGCACCTGCTGCAAGTCATCCCGGACGACGATCCCGAGCTCGTCGAGCAACTGCGCCAGGCCGCCACCGAGCACCTCGCGGTCGGCGCGCCCGACGCCGCCCGGCGCTGCCTGGAGCGGGCCCTGCGCGAACCGCCCCGGCCCGACGTGCACGCCCACGTGCTCTACGAACTCGGCTGCGCCACCCTGCTCACCTCACCCGTCACCACCATCGGCCACCTGCGGGAGGCCCTGGCGATGCGCGGCCTGAGCCAGGAGCTGCGCGTCGACGCCGTGTGCCGCCTGTCCCAGGCGCTGGTCCACAACGACCAGCTCGGCGAGGGCCTGCACGCCATCGCCGAGGAGGCCGCCCGGCTGCCGGAGGGGCCCGCCCGGCTCCGCCTCCAGGCCGTGCACTTCATGTGGGAGGGCATCCACGCGGGCGAGGAGGACTCACCCGGGCGCTCCCGCCGCCTCGCCGCGCTCGCCGGCCCCCTGACCGGCCGCGACAACGCCGAGCGGGCCCTGCTCATCCTGCGCGCCTTCGACGCGATGACCCGCGGCGAGAACGCCGAGGAGGTCGTCGAGCTGTGCGACCGCGCCCTCGTCAACGGCCGCCTCGCGCCCGGCCTCGGCTGGACCGACGCCGAGTGGAGCTTCGAGCTGCGCCTCATGCTGGGCGGCTCGTACGCGTTCGCCGACCGGCTCGACCGCGCCGAGAGCCTGTTCACCGAGGCGGTCAAGGCCTATGAGACGGCGGGCTGGAGCGGCGGCCACCTCGCGCTCGCGCACGCCTTCCTCGGCTACGTGTACCGCCGCCGCGGACGGCTCAGGGACGCCGAGAAGTCAGTGCGCGAGAGCCTGCGACTGGCCGACCGCGTCGGCCAGGGCCAGCTCCCGATGCACTGGGAGGCGGCCAGCATGCTCATCGACACGCTGCTGGCCCGCGGCCACGCCGAGCAGGCCGAGGCCGTCGCCGAGCGCTACGGCTTCGCGCCGCCCTCCGCGTCCACGATCTACGTCCCCGACGCGATGTCCGTCCGCGGCCGGCTGCTCCTCGCGCTCGGCCGCCGGGAGGAAGGGCTGAACGAACTGGAGGCCACGGCGAAGGCGCTGACCGCGCGCGGCCAGTACAACACGGTGCTCGCGCCGTGGGCGTACGACCTGGCGCGGGCGCTCGCCGCCGAGGACCCGCGGCGCGCCGCCGACATCGCCGCCGACGCCCGCGTCCAGGCCGAGCGCTTCGGTACGGACACGGCCATCGGCGAGGCCCTGCGGTGCGAGGCCGCGCTGGCGTCCGGCCCGCGCTCCACCGCCCTGTACGCCAAGGCCGTGGCCTATCTGGAGGCCTCGCCCTGCGCGTACGAGCACGCCGTCGCACGCGTCGAGTACGGGCTGGCCGCGGGCAGCGTGGAGGAGCTGGAGCGGGGGCTCGCGCTGGCGCGGAGCTGTGGGGCGGACGGGTTGGCGGCTCGTGCCGAGCGGGGGCTGGCGGGGGCGCCTTGAGCGGGGGTTGTCGGCCTTCGGCCTCGTCCTCAAGCGCCGGACGGGCTGATTCTCGCGCTGCGCGCTCGTCCTCAAGCGCCGGACGGGCTTGATCCTCGCGCTGCGCGCTTGTCCTCAGACGCCGGACCGGCTTGATCCTCGCGCTGCGCGCTTGTCCTCAGACGCCGGACCGGCTTGGTCTTCGCGCTGCGCGCTTGTCCTCAAGCGCCGGACGGGCTTGATTCTGCTCCAGGTGGGCTGGTTTCCGCTCCGGTTTGAGGTCTGCTGTGCTCGTCGCGTAAGCGTGTGAGGGTTTCGTGGGCCTCCTCCATGATGCGGGTGATGAGGGTCTCGCAGGTCGGGAGGTCGTTGATGAGGGCCGTTACCTGGCCGGCGGCCATGATGCCTTGGTCGGGGTCGCCGTCCACCATGGCCGTCCTGAGGAGCATGGGGGTGTTCGCGGCCAGGAGCGTCCGGGGCCAGGTGAGGTGCTTGGCTCGGCGCAGGGCGCGGCCCTCGCGGAGCAGGTCGGGCCAGGTGCGGCCGGAGAGGCGGCGGAACGCCGCGGCGTGCCGGAGGGCGTGGCGGAGGGTGCGGAGGGGGCCTGCGCGCTCCAGGGCCGTCACCAGGTCCGTGCGGAGCATCCGGTGGGGGAGGCCGTCCACCCGGGCGGTGCGGGTGACGTCCTTGGCCGTGGCCGCCAGATAGCGGGCCTTCACCGCGTCGGGGACCGGCGAGTCCGAGGTGAGCAGGAAGCGGGTGCCCATGGCCACGCCCGCCGCGCCGTACGCGAGGGCCGCCACCAGGCCGCGGCCGTCGTGGAAGCCGCCCGCCGCGATCACGGGGATGTCCACGGCGTCCACGACCTGCGGCAGCAGCACGGTCGTGGCCACGTCGCCGGTGTGGCCGCCGCCCTCGCCGCCCTGGACGAGGACGGCGTCCGCGCCCCACGCCGCGACCTTCTCCGCGTGCCGGCGGGCGCCCACGGACGGGATGACGAGGACACCGGCGTCCTTGAGCTCGGCGACGAGGTCCCGGGACGGGGCCAGCGCGAAGGACGCCACGCGTACGCCCTCGGCGGCGAGCAGCCGGACGCGGTCGCGCGCGTCGACCGCGTCCGCGCGCAGGTTCACCCCGAACGGCGCGTCCGTGCGGGACTTCACCTCCCGTACCGCCGCGCGCAGCTGGTCCAGCGTCATCGTGGCGGAGGCCAGCACGCCCAGCGCCCCCGCCGCGGCCGTCGCGGACACCAGGCGGGGGCCCGCGACCCAGCCCATGCCGGTCTGCACGACCGGGTGCCGCACCCCGACGAGCCGGGTCAGCGGCGTCCGGAGGAGCGGCACGGCCGTCATGAGGGGACCTCGCGCTCGCGCAGGCCGGTGGGGTCCAGGACGTCGCGGATCAGGTGGAGCTCGGCCGGGGTGGGCGCGCGGGTGACGTCCGGGTCGTCGGGGACGTACAGGTCGAAGGCGGTCGCCTCGCGGATCTCCCGCGGGGTCACGCCCGGATGCGCGGACACCAGACGCATCGAGCGGTCGGGGGTCGCGAAGTCGAAGACGCCCAGGTTCGACACGACGCGGCGCAGGTCGTGGAAGCGGGTCGCCGCCGGGCCCGCCGCCGCGGCGCGGTCGTGACCGACGCCGCTGACCATGTCGACCCGCTCGACGAACACCCGCCTCGCGTGCTTCGGGATCCAGTAGCTGACGGGGTGGTTGAGGGTGTTGGCGGGCGCGCCGCGGGCGCCGATGAGCTGCCGGGCGGGGCGGTGCCAGTCGCCCACGCAGGAGATGTTCTGGTTGCCGAAGCGGTCGATCTGGCTCGCGCCCATCATCACGTGCCGCCGCCCGCCCAGCACCATCGTCAGATGGCGGCGGTACGGCAGCCAGCCCTCCGTGACCGCCGGGCGCGCCCCCAGCGCGGGCACGTCGCCCATCAGGAGCGCCTCGCCGTCCGTGAGCAGCAGTTCGGGCGCGAACGTCAGCTTGGCGAGACGGGCCCCGAGGGCCGGGACCGTGCCCATGGGGGAGGCCAGGATCTCCCCGTCGCCGCGCCAGGCCTCGGCGCACGCCACGACGCAGTACTCGGCTCGGGTAGCGCCCGGGGGAGGCGCGGGGCGCGTCATCGCTGCTCCTTGTGCCAGGCCTGGACGGCGAGGTGGTAGTCCTCCTCGTCGCCGGACAGGAAGCGGCGGCGGAAAGCCTCCCAGGCCGCCGGGTCGGCCGCGGCGGCGGCGTAGGCCTTCTGGAACGGCTCGTCGCGGCCGTAGTCCGGGGCGCAGGAGGTGAAGTGCGCGCCCTTGGGCGTCTGGGTCACGCCCGTGACGCTGTGCCGGGAGACGAGCAGGGTCTGGGGCGCGGCGTGCCGGGCCGGCTCGCCGGGGGCGACGATCCGCTCGCACGACACGTACGCCGCCTCGGCGGCCTCGCAGAACAGGTCGTCGAAGTACGGGTCGGGCCCCAGGTACTGGCCGTTGCCGCGGCGGTCGGCGCGGTTCAGGTGCACCAGGGCCGCGTCCAGGCGCAGGGCGGGGACCGCGACCAGTTCCTCGCCGTCCTCGTACGGCGACGTGACGGTGCGCAGGCCGGGGTTGACGCGCAGCACGTCCGAGCCGAGGCCCGCGCGCACCGGCAGGAACGGCAGGCGCTGGGCGGCGGCGGTCAGGCCCTGGAGGAGCATCGCCTCGTCCAGCTCGACCAGGTCGAAGGCGCCGCGCTCGCGGGCCGCCCGGAAGTGCGGCTCCAGGGGGATCGAGTCGAGCGTCACGAAGGCCGTGACCAGTGTGCGGATCTTCCCCGCGGCGGCGAGCAGCCCCACGTCCGGGCCGCCGTACGCCACCACCGTCAGGTCGGTGACGGGGGAGCGCAGCAGCGCGCGCACCAGGGCCATCGGCTTGCGGCGTGAGCCCCACCCGCCGATCCCCAGCGTCATCCCGCTCTCCAGACGCCCCACGATCTCCTCGGGGGTCATGGTCTTGTCCCGGACACCTGCCGTGCCATGGGCTCCTGCTTCCGCGGTCCGGGCACCCGCCCCGCCCCGGACGTCCGAAGCGCCCGCCGCGATCGTCATCCCGTGCCCTCCTCGCCCCGTGCGCCCTGGGCGCCGCGCGCCTCCTGTACGCCCCGCGCACCCCGTACGCCCCCCGCGCCGAAGCCGGCGCGGACGCGGGCGGCCACCCCGCTCAGGCCCGCCTCGAAGGTGAAGCCCTGCTCGAAGCGGTAGCTCCGGTGCACGTCCACCGGGTCGATGCCGTTGATCGCGGCCTTTGCCAGGCGCAGCAGCGTGCCGTCCTTGCGGGCTATCTCGTGGGCCAGCTCCAGTGCGGCGGCGGGCAGTTCGGCGCGCGGCACCACCCGCCACACCGAGCCGTGCGCGTGCAGCTCGGCGGCGGTGACCGTACGCCCCGTGTAGTACAGCGTGCGCATCAGGTGCTGGGGGACCAGGCGGGCCAGGTGCGTGGCGGCGCCGAGCGCGCCCCGGTCCAGCTCCGGCAGGCCGAACGTGGCGTCGTCACTCGCCACGACCGCGTCCGCGTTGCCCACGAGGCCGATGCCGCCGCCCAGGCAGAAGCCCTGCACGGCCGCGACGACCGGGACCGCGCAGTCGTACACCGCGGCGAAGGCCTCCGCGCAGCCGTGGTTGACACCGAGCAGCGCGTCGTGGCCGGGGTCGTCGCGCAGCTCCTTGATGTCCACGCCCGCGCTGAACCCCCGGCCCTCGGCGGCGAGGACCACGCAGCGCACCGCCGGGTCACGGGCCGCCGCGCGCACCGCGTCCGCCAGCGCGAACCACCCCCGCACCGGCAGGGCGTTGACCGGGGCGTGGTCCACCGTGACCACGGCCACGCCCTCCCTCGGGGGCGAAGTGGAGACAGGCATCAGAGGATCCGCTACCTTTCGACCAGCGCCTTCAACCAAACATTTGTTAGTCACTCAGGAAGGTAGCAGCGATGACTGACAATCGACAGGTGGTCGTGGTCACCGGCGGTACGCGCGGCGTCGGCGCCGGGATCGCCCGCGGCTTCCTCGCCGCCGGCGCGCACGTCGTCATCTGCGCCCGCAACCCGCCCGCCGAGCCGGTCCGGGCCCCGCGCCAGGGCGCTCACCGCCGCGAAGGCCCGTCAGCCACGGCTGAGTTCCGCCCGGTCGACCTGCGTGACCCCGACGCCGCCCGCGCCTTCTGCGCCGGGGTCGGCGCCGACCGCGGCCGGATCGACGTCCTGGTGAACAACGCCGGGGGCACGCCCTACGGCCTGCTCGCCGACACCTCCGCCGCCCGCCAGGCGAAGATCGTGCAGTTGAACCTGCTCGCGCCGCTCTACACCTCCCTGGCCGCCCACGAGGTGATGAGCCGTCAGGAGAAGGGTGGCGTCATCATCATGATCGGCAGTGTCAGCGGCACCCGTCCCTCGCCCGGCTCCGGGGCCTACGGCGCCGCCAAGGCGGGCCTGGAGAACCTCGCCCGCACGATGGCGGTGGAATGGGCACCGCACGTGCGCGTGAACACCGTCGTGCTCGGCCTGGTGCGCACCGAGAGCGCCCCTCTGCACTACGGCGACGAGGACGGCGTCGCGGCCGTGGCCCGCACCATCCCCCTGGCCCGCCTCGCCGAGCCCGCGGACGCCGCCGACGCCTGCCTCTTCCTCGCCTCCGACGCCGCGCGCTACGTCAGCGGTGCGGCCCTCCACCTGCACGGCGGCGGCGAGCGGCCCGCGTTCCTGGACGCCGCGACCGTGAACCACTGACCCCCCCGGCCGACCCCTCGATCCGCCCGCCGCCCCTGCCAGGAGCAGCCCGCCCCCTGAGACCGAGGCACGCCCCCGCCCCCGTACGCCACTCGTTCCGTACGCCACTCGTCCCGTACGCCACTCGTCCCGTACGTCACCCATTCCGTACGAAGGAGTCCGTATGACCACCACCGCCGCATCCGGGATCTGCGCGGGCCGCGTCGTGATCGTCACCGGCGCGGGCCGGGGCCTCGGCCGGGCGCACGCCCGCGCGTTCGCCGCCGAGGGCGCGCGGGTCGTCGTCAACGACCTGGGAGCCGCCCTGGACGGCTCGGGGGCATCCAGGGGCCCCGCCCAGGACACCGCGGCGGAGATCCGCGCCGCGGGCGGCGACGCCGTCGCCCACTGCGGTGACGTCGCGACGCCCGAGGGGGCGGAGTCCCTGGTGCGGACCGCCGTGGAGACGTACGGGCGCCTCGACACGCTCGTCAACAACGCGGGTTTCCTGCGCGACCGCATGCTCGTCAACCTGGAGGAGGACGACTGGGACGCCGTCCTGCGCGTGCACCTGAAGGGGCACTTCCTGCCCCTGCGGCACGCGGCCCGGCACTGGCGGGCCGCCGCCAAGGCCGGAGGTGCCCCGCACGCGTGCGTGGTCAACACCAGCTCGGGTGCGGGCCTGGCGGGCAGCGTGGGCCAGGGCAACTACAGCGCCGCCAAAGCGGGGATCCTGGGGCTCACGGCGGTCGCCGCCGCCGAACTCGCGCCCTACGGGGTGCGCGTGAACGCCATCGCGCCCGCCGCGCGCACCCGGATGACCGAGCGGACCTTCGCCGAGACCATGGCCGCACCCAGGGAGGGCGGGTTCGACGCGATGGCCCCGGAGAACGTGTCCCCGCTGGTCGTCTGGCTCGGCTCCACCGCCTCCGCCGGGGTCACGGGCCGCGTCTTCGAGGCCGAGGGCGGCCGCATCACCGTCATGGAGGGCTGGCGCCCCGGCCCCAGCGCCGACAAGGGCACCCGCCGTAGCCCCGCCGAGGCGGGCGACACGGCCCTGGAACTGCTCTCCAGGGCCGAACCGCCCCAGCCGGTGTACGGGGCGCGCTGACCCGGGCCGCCCCCGGGCCCGACGCCCGCCGGCACGCTTACGTGAACGGCGGGAACACCCTCTCTCCGCCGGCGCGCGAACACAGCCACGCACACGTAACAGCCACGCATCCCCAGGGGACGCCACCCGGCACGGGGACACGGACCGCCCCGTGTCCGTCCGCGTGCGCCGGGGCCCGGCCCAAGGCCGTGAACGTGACGCCGCCGCGCCCGCGTACGGCGTCGCTCACCGCGTCCCGCCGCAGCGCCCCCGGCGTGCCCGCGCGCGAGACGTCCGGCGCGGGCTGCCACGTCACGCCTTCGTGAACACCACCCACACCGGCCCCGGCGCGAAGGCCAGCGGCCTGCCGTCCGCCGTGGTGAACTCCGTGCCGTCCTGGGGCGACGCCCGCCGCCAGCGCGCCTCGTACGCGCGGCCGTCCCGCAGCACCCGCGCGGTGCCCGAGCCCACGGTGCGGCTGAAGGGCGAGGAGTTGCCCCAGCCGTCGCGGAAGCGCGAGTCGCGGATGTCGACGCGCTGCTCCACCACCGTGGCCGCCGACAGGGCCTTGCCCGACGGCGTCCGGGCGGGCGTGCCGTCCATCGCGATGTGCCAGCGGCCCTCGTACTCGACCCAGGTGAACGCGAAGTTCGCCGAGGGAAAGTCGACCGTGTGCCGCGTCGCCGGGGTGCCGCCCGCCGGTGCGGCCCCGAACCGGAAGCCCGTGCTCTTCAGGCCGGCCTCGTCGACCCGCGCCCCCAGGGCCTTCGGCCGGACGTAGAGGTTGTGCGGCGAGGGCCGTGACTCGTCCCGGTGGTACGCCTTCTCGGTGCTGTCCTCCGGCGGCAGGGCACGCAGCGGGGCCGCGTCGATCAGCGGGAGCAGCTTGGACTGCGCCCCGGAGAACGCGAGCGCCGGGCCGTCGAACTGGCGCAGCAGCTCCAGGTCCGTCTCGCGCGCGCTGCGCACCGGCCCCACCACGGGCGGCAGCTTGCGGGCGTACACCGCCATCAGCCGGCTGAGCCCGGACTCCACCTGCTCCACGTAGACGACGTCGGCCGCCTCCAGGCCGGTCCCCGGCCGCGCCGGCTGGACGTTGTCGATCTTCACGGCGAGGACCCGGCCGTCGGCCGGCTTGCCGGGCGGGCCCTGCCGTACGGCTTCCTTCTCCGGCTTCTCGGGTTTGTCGGCCTGCTCCGCCAGTGTGCAGGCGGGCGCGAGCGCGGCGAGCGCCGTCACCAGGACCGCCGCCCGCCGCACTCGCGCTCCTCGCGCCGTGGTGTGTGCCACGCGTGTTCGCCATGTCATGCCGGGGGTCTACCCGAACCAGCCGGGGGGTCTATCAGAAATTACCCCTTTTCGACCCCTTTTCGGCCCTATTTCGGCCTCATCCAGGCCCAGCTCTCGGCCCATCCGGCCTGGCTTTCAGCCTCATCCCGCCCTGGTTTTCAGCCTCACCCCGTTCCGGCTCTCACCCCAGGTCGAAGGCGTTCGGCAGGCCGAGGCGGTAGCGGGCGCGGTCGGCGCGCTTGAGTCCTTCCAGCTCCGGGGCGCGGTAGAGGGGCTTGACCGTGCACCGCTTCGCGTCCGAGCCCACCCGGTCGAGGAGGGCGTTGACGGCCTGGCGGGCGGCGGCGTTGGCGCCCTCCATGGTGGCCAGGTCGATGTCCACGGCCACGTAGTCGCCCGCCAGGAAGAGGTTCGGGACCTTCGTGGCGGCCGAGGGGCGGTTGTGCAGGGTGCCCACGGGGTGGATGAGGAGCTCGTCGTCGTTCGTGGGGTTCGGGCCGCCGATGCCGTCGACGCCCGGGTCCAGGTACCAGGAGTGCAGCTTGCCGTCGCTCAGCACCTGTTTGCCGGTGTCGTTGAGGTGGGCCTTCAGCTGCGCCCACACCTCGCGCGCCACCTCCTCGCGCGTGCACTTCTTCGCCGTCTTGCCGTACAGGATGCCCGGCTGGTCCCACTCGGAGATGTCCACCGACAGGCAGTCGAGCACGGTGCCGTCGCCGTAGTCGGCGGGGAAGTCGCGGCCCTTCCAGTGCGCGGCCTGCGCGATGCCCGTCAGCGACCACGCCGAGTCGACGCAGTTGAAGTGGCCCTCGACGATGTCCGGCCGCTCCGTCAGATAGAACTGGATGCCCGTCATCCAGTCCGTGCGCAGCTTGTCGCAGCGCGCGAGCTGCGGGTCGGCCGCGCGCAGCGCCGCGCCCCAGGTCCTGCGGGCGTGCTCCACCGGCATGGCCTGCACGTAGTGGTCGGCCGTGACGTCCTGGCGGGCACCCTGGGGGTCCTCGATCACCGCCTTGGTGACGCGTCCGCCGCCGTACGCCACCTCGCGCACGGTCCAGCCGACGCGGAAGTCGACGCCGAGCGATCTCAGGTGCTCCACCCAGGGGTCGATCCAGGCCTCGTTGGTCGGCGCGTTCAGGATGCGGTCGGGCGGGCCGTCCGCGCCCCGGCCGAGCGCGTTGAACACGAAGGCCTCGCCGAGCGTGCCGACGGTGCGGGTGCTGGCCACCTCCGCCTTGGTCGCCACGATGTTGCGGGTCACGCCGATCGCGAGGATGCGCCGGTAGTCGTAGCTCATCCGCTCGGCCCGCACGAAGTCCCACCAGGGCTTGGCCTCCCACTGGTCCTCACGGCGCTCGTCGCAGCTCGTGAGGAAGACCAGGGCGCGGTTCACGAAGTACGCGACCTCGTGCGCGGGGATGCTGAACGCCGTGTCGAGGAACGCGGTGAGCGCGCGGGCGATGTCGTCCAGGGTGAGGTCGGCCGGGTCGCCGTCCCGGCCCGGGATGGGCATCCGGATGTCCTCGCGGCCCCCCGAGCGGGCGAAGCTCATCTCCGGCGGCGCGACCAGGTTGTCCCAGACGCCGTTGCGGTTCCCGGGGAAGGGGATGCGGCGCATCGTGTCCGGCAGGTTGTGGTAGATCCCCGGGATGAAGCGGAAGCCGTGCTCGCCCGGCAGCGGGGCGCGGGAGCCCTTCCCGCTGTCCGGCACGCCGAAGCTGCGGGCCTTGCCGCCGAGCGCGCGGCGCTCGTAGACGGTGACGGCGAAGCCGCGCTCGGCGAGTTCGTGCGCGGCGGTCAGGCCGGCGACGCCGCCGCCCAGCACCGCGACGGTCCTGCCGGACGAGGGCGCGGCGTGGGCGGCCCGTGGCAGGGCGCCCAGGCCCAGCGCGGCGGCGCCGCCGACCGTCGCCGCGCGTGTCACGAAGGTTCTGCGGGTGCTCCCGGATGGCTGCGGCTGCCCCATGCGACTGTCCCCTTACCGTAGGTAACGCCGGTATTGGGCGCGGAGCCTACGGGTGGGTGCGCAGAGGCGGAAGCGGTTCGGGAGCTTTGGCGTGATGTCGTCTGCGAACGCGCGTGTGGGCCGCCGTCGCCGCGGCGAGTCCGGTCCGTGCCGGTGCCGGCCGCCGCGACCGCCGCCGACCGGGACGCGAGCGCGCTCCGGCCGCCGGTGCCCCCGCCCGGCGGAGCCGCTCACTCCGGAGGCGACCCCAGGACCTTGGCCAGATCGTAGCGAGGCGCCTCCTCCAGCTGGGCGTATGTGCACGAGCCGGGGTCGCGGTCGGGCCGCCAGGCGCGGAACTGGGCCGTGTGCCGGAAGCGCGCCCCGTTCTCCATGTGGTCGTACGCCACCTCGCACACCCGCTCCGGCCGCAGCGGCACCCACGACAGGTCCTTCTTCCCCGTCCACCGGCTCACCGCGCCGGGCAGCCGCGCGCTCTCATGGGCGGCCTCGTCCGTCCAGGCGGCCCACGGGTGCTCCGCGGCGGAGTCCATCCGCAGCGGCTCCAGCTCGGCGACGAGCTGTTCGCGCCGCTTCATGGAGAACGCGGCGCACACCCCGACGTGCTGGAGCGCGCCCGCGTCGTCGTACAGGCCGAGCAGCAGCGAGCCGACCACGGGACCGCTCTTGTGGTAGCGGAACCCGGCGACCACGCAGTCCGCCGTCCGCTCGTGCTTGACCTTGTACATGAGGCGCTCGTTCTGTCGGTAGGCGAGGTCGAGGGGCTTGGCGACCACCCCGTCCAGGCCCGCCCCCTCGAAGCTCTCGAACCACTCCCGCGCCACCTCCTGGTCCAGCGTCGCGGGCGCCAGGTGGACCGGGGCCGTGACGCCCTCCAGTGCCTTGACCAGGAGGCGGCGGCGGTCGCGCAGGGGCACGTCCCACAGCGCCTCGTCGAAGAGGGCGAGCACGTCGAAGGCGACGAACGACGCCGGGGTCCGCTCCGCGAGCGTCCGCACCCGCGACTCCGCCGGGTGGATGCGCTCGGTGAGGGCGTCGAAGTCGAGCCGCCCGCCGCGCGCGACGACGATCTCGCCGTCCAGGACGCACCGCTGCGGCAGCCGCTCCCGCAGCGCCTCCACCAGCTCCGGGAAGTAGCGGGTCAGCGGCTTCGCGCCGCGGCTGCCCAGCTCCACGTCGGGGCCGTCCCGGAAGACGATCGCCCGGAAGCCGTCCCACTTCGCCTCGTACTGCATGCCCGGCGGGATCCTCGCCACGGACTTGGCGAGCATGGGCTTCACGGGCGGCATCACCGGCAGGTCCATGATCCGATTCTGCGCCGGGGCGAGGGAAATCGCCCGATATGCGCTCTTCGGGCGGCCCGTCTACCGTGGCCGCATGGGCGCGGGCGCGGCGATCGAGCTGACGGCGGGAGAGCGGACGGTACGGCTCTCCAGCCCCGACCGGGTGCTGTTCCCCGAGCGCGGCTTCACCAAGCGGGACCTGGCGGAGTACTTCCTCGCGGTGGGCGACGGCATCCTGCGTGCGCTGCGCGACCGGCCCACCACCCTGGAGCGCTACCCGGAGGGCGTCACCGGCGAGCACTTCTTCCAGAAGCGCGCCCCCAAGAACCGCCCCGACTGGATTCCGACCGCCACCATCGCCTTCCCCAGCGGCCGCACCGCCGACGAGATGTGCCCGACCGAGGTCGCCGCCGTCGTCTGGGCCGCGCAGTACGGCACGCTCACCTTCCACCCCTGGCCGGTGCGCCGGGGGGACCTCGACCACCCCGACGAGCTGCGCCTGGACCTCGACCCGCAGCCCGGCACGGACTACGCCGACGCCGTCCGCGCCGCCCACGAACTGCGCGCGCTGCTCGACGAGTTCGGCCTGCGCGGCTGGCCGAAGACCTCCGGCGGCCGGGGCCTCCACGTGTTCGTGCCGATCGAGCCGCGCTGGACGTTCACCGAGGTCCGCCGGGCCGCGATCACCTGCGGGCGGGAGCTGGAGCGGCGCATGCCGGGCGAGGTGACGACCGCCTGGTGGAAGGAGGAGCGCGGCGAGCGGATCTTCGTCGACTACAACCAGACCGCCCGGGACCGCACCATCGCCTCCGCCTACTCCGTCCGCGCCGGCCCCCACGCCCCGGTCTCCGCGCCGCTGCGCTGGGACGAGCTCGACGACGCCGTGCCCCGGGACTTCGACCTCGGGACGATGCCCGCCCGCTTCGCCGAACTCGGCGACCTGCACCGGGACATGGACGAGCACGCCTTCTCGCTGGAGAGGCTCCTGGAGCGGGCCGACCGCGACGAGCACGACCACGGCCTCGGCGACCTGCCCTATCCGCCGGAGTACCCGAAGATGCCCGGCGAGCCGAAGCGGGTCCAGCCGAGCCGTGCCCGGCACGACGGCTGAACCCGCCCGCGTCCGCACCCGCCCGCGCTCCCCGGGCGGCTACAGCTCCTTGATCCGGATGTCGCGGTACGACACCACGTCCGTGACCCCGTGAACCTGGAGGCCCACGTACCCGGTCGCGTAGCGGCGGCCGTCCGTGCCGGGGTCGTCGGCGCGCGGCGGCTCGAAGACCTGCCCGCCGCCGTTCTCGAACTCGTTGATCAGCGCGCCGTTGCGGTACACCGCGTAGTGCTGGCCGACCACGCGGATCTCGTAGTCGTTCCAGGTGCCCTTCGGGGTCACGCCCGCGCCCGCGAGGCCGACGCGGTCGAAGCCGTAGACCGACCCGGTCTTGTACGGGTCGCCGTCGGGGCGGTCGAGGACCTGGACCTCGTGGCCGTACTTGATGGCCACCCACTCCGGGCGCGGCTCCTCCGGGTGGTCGTGGACCTGCGGGAAGCGGACGAACACACCGGAGTTGGCGTTGCCCTGGCCGGGCGCGTCGTCACGCCACTGGAGCTTCAGCGAGAAGTCGCCGTACTTGCGCGCGGGGAACCACAGCATGCCGAGCCCGCTCCTGGTGGTGCCCGACGTCATGGTGCCGTCGGCGTTCAGCTCGAACGAACCGCCGCCCACGTGCTGCCACTTGGCGAACGACTGCCGCGTACCGTCGAAGAGCGGGCGGTAGCCCTCGGTCTGGCCGGGCTTGCCGATGCCGGACTCCTTCGCGGCGCGGTTGATCGCGGTGTGCTCGCGCCGGTCGATCTCGCCCGCCTTCTCCAGCCGGTCCGTGACCGCCTTCACGTGCTTGAGGAAGAGCGCGTGCGACGACCAGTCCTTCTCGTCCTCGATCAGCTCGCCGATCCGGCAGCGGTTGTCGGTGACCCGGTTCGGGATGCCCGTGTCGACCGTGCCGACGAAGACCGTCGACCGCTCGTCGTACTCCGGGCAGCTGGGCCCCGGTACCCCGCCGCCCGGGTCGACCGTGAACGCCACCGACTTCGCGGGTGCCGTGTTGCCCGCCTTGTCGCTCGCCCGGTACGCCACCGTGTGCCGCCCGGCGCGGTCGACGACCACGGGGGCCGTGTACGCGACGTAGGGGCCGCCGTCCAGGGAGTACTCGACCTTGTCGACACCCGAGCCCGCGTCGGTGGCGGTCACCGTCACCTTCGCCCGGCCGAGGTAGGCGCCGTCGGAGTTCTTCTCGCCCTCGACCTCCGCCGAGGTCCGGGGCGGCGTCCTGTCCTCCGCCGGCGGGGCGACCACCGTGAACGCGACCGACTTCTCGGGGGCGGTGTTCCCGGCCTTGTCGGACGCGCGGTAGCGCACGGTGTGGGCGCCGGGCGCGTGCACCATCACGGGCGCCGTGTACGCGGTCCAGGCGCCGTCGCCGAGGGCGTACTCGACCTTGTTGAGGCCGGAGCCCGCGTCGGAGGCCGACACCGTGACCGTGGCCATGCCGACGTACTGGCCCTGCCCGTTCTGCTCGCCGGTGACGGTGGCGGAGGTCTCCGGGGGCGTCCTGTCGTCGGTCGGTGGCGCGACGACCCTGAAGTCCACCGCCTTCTCGGCGGCCACGTTGCCCGCCTTGTCGCTCGCGCGGTAGCGGACCTTGTGGGTGCCGACCGTGTTCACGACCACCGGGGCGGTGTACGGCTGCCACGCGCCGTCCGCGCCGAGGGCGTACTCGGTTTTGTCGACGCCGGAGCCCTCGTCGGTGGCCGTCACCGTGACCGTCGCCGAGCCGACGTACGCGCCGTCGCCGTCGGTCACCCCGTCGACCCGCGCCTTCGTCTCCGGAGCGGTCGTGTCCTGGCCGCCGCCCTCGGTCACGACGAGGACGCCCTGCATCGCCGCGTGCCCGGGGATGGTGCAGTAGTAGCGGTAGCGGCCCGGGGTGAGGGTCACCTCGGCGGTGTGCCTGCCGCCGCGGTCGTCGCCGGGGTTGGCGAGGATGTTCAGCGGGACGTCGTTGTTGTACTCCGGGTCGGACACGTCGAACGTCAGGGTGTGCGGCATGCCGGTGGTGTTGCCGGTGGCCACGCTGTTCTCGAAGACGATCGTCGTCCGGCCCGCGACCGCCGTCGTCGGCGCGGACCGGTACGCGTTGATGTCGTTGTCGGCGGTCCAGGTCAGGGTCTGCTGCTGCGGGCGGGGCCCGTCCGGCCGGGCGGTGGCCGCCGGGGTCAGGCCGAGCACCAGCGCGAGCGCGGCGAGCAGCACCGGCCACACCCGCGGGGGAGCGGTTCTCATCGTCGCGCCTTCCTGGCCAGGTCGTCCGCGGCCGGGGTGGGTTCGCCGCCGGTGTACGTCACGCGCCACAGCGCCGACTTGGCGTCCGAGGTGAAGAAGCCGCGCCCGTAGTCGAGGACGTACAGCGACCCGTCCGGCGCGAACTTCCAGTCCATGAGGTTCTTGATGCCGTCGTCGCCGACGGGAATGATCTTGCGCAGCGACTCGGCGTGCACCGGGAGCCCGCCCTTGCCGACCGTCCTGGGGTCGGTGAGCACCGCGTGCCGCGGCTGCTCGCCGTCGTAGAAGTCGCCGACGAACCACTTGCCGTCCCAGTACGCGGGCCAGGCGCCGGGCCCCGCGCCCGCCGGGTCGTACCGGTGGACCGGGCCGTTCATCGTGGCCTGGCCGCCGCCCTTGAGCCAGGGCAGGAGCTGCTTCTGCTCGGACGTCTGGTAGCTCGGGACGCCGTGCGCGTCGCGCGGGTAGTCGACGCCGCCGCCCTGCGGGGAGTACCAGATGGTGTTGGGCTCGGCGGGCGGGATCTTCACCAGGCCGTCGTTGTTCGGGGACTCGTTGCGCAGGTTCCGGCAGTCGTACCAGCCGAGCGGCGTGGCCGGGTCCGGCAGGTTGCGGTCGCGGTAGGGCTGGTTGTTGCCCATGCAGTACGGCCAGCCGCGGTTGGAGGCGTGCGTGATGGCCGCGAACGTGTCGTACTTCGCGGGGCCCCACGTCGTCGAAGGCCGGCTCGCGTCGGGGCCGACCCAGCCCGCGTAGAGGATGTCGGTCTTCTTGTCGACGAAGATGCGCGCCGGGTTCCTGACGCCCATCACGTAGATCTCGCCGCGCGTCCTGCCGCCGCCCTCGTCCGGCTCCCGGCCGGTGAAGAGGTTGCCCTCGGGGAGCGTGTACGTGCCGTCGGGCTCGGGGTGGATGCGCAGGATCTTGCCGTTGAGGTTGTTGGTGTTGCCCGCGGTGCGGCGGGCGTCGGCGAAGGAGACGCCCTTGAAGTTCGGCTGCGGGTTGTTGCCCGAGTAGCCGTCGCTGAAGCCGGAGGAGTTGTTGTCACCGGTCGCGATGTACAGGTTCCCCCGGGAGTCCCAGGTCATCCCGCCGCCCGCGTGGCAGCAACTGTGGATCTGCACCGGCCACTTGAGGAGCACCTTCTCGCTGTCCACGGCGAGCTTCTTCGTGGCCTTGTCGTACGTGAAGCGCGAGACGTAGCGCTCGCCCATGTGCGTGTCGCGGTTGATGCGGGCGTGCGGCGTGTAGTGCAGGTACACCCAGCCGTTGTCCTCGAACCGCGGGTCCAGCTCGATGCCGAGCAGGCCCTCCTCGTTCTTGACCAGCTCACCGCCGCCGCCCTTGTTGCCGAAGACGGTGACGGCGCCCGCGAGCGTCGACTCCTTGGTCCGCGGGTCGTGGACGTGGATCTCGCCGCGGCCCTTGCCGACGTCCGGGTCGTTCCAGTCGGTGACCACGGGCCGGGAGGAGTCGGCGCCACCGCGGCCGATGGTGAAGACCGTGCCGTCGGGCGCCGTCACCAGGCCGTGCGGCTCGCCGATCTGGTCGTTCTGGCCGGGCTTGTTGGGCCGGGTCACGCGCTCGGCCCGGTAGTGGGCGGTGATGGTCGCCTTGCAGTCGGCGCGCGCCAGCCGCGTGGTCCACAGCAGGGCGCCGCGCAGATGCGTACGGAAGTCCGCCTCGTCGTACGCGTCGGGGGTGCCGCCCATGCCGGTGTAGAAGGAGCGGCCGCCGTCGTAGTCGCGGCACCAGGAGACCGGGTGGTCCCAGCCGTTCGCGCCCGCACCGGGCTTGTACGTCGACTCGCGGACGCGCGCCACGGTGTGCACGCCGCCCGAGGGGTTGGTCTCCCAGTTGAGCCACCGGTCGGGGCGCTTCCACTCCAGCGGCAGGTCCTTGGTGGCCGGGTGGCGCCGGTCGCCGACCTCGACGGTCGCGCGCTGCGCGGCCGGCGGGTCCTCGTCCTTCGGCCGGGCGCCGATCAGCCCGGTGAACCAGCTCGAGTAGGGCTCCGCGCGGGCCGCGTCGTGCAGGCCGAGGAAGCCGCCGCCGGCCTCCATGTAGGCCTCAAGGCCCGCCTCCTGCTCGGCGTCGAGCACGTCGCCGCCGCCGGTCACGAAGGCGACCGCGTGGAACCTGCCGAGCCGACGGGCGTCGGTGAACACGGCCGGGTCGTCGGTCGCCGTCACCGCGAACCGCTCGGCGGCCGGGCCCGACCGGCCGATCCCCTCGATCGCGGCGATGGCGGCGTCGACCACGGGCGACTCGTCGCCGGGCGCGGCCGAGCCGTGGAAGACGAGGACGCGCACGGTCGCGCCGCCCGGCGGGGACGGCAACGACATCGTTGTCCGCACGGGCTCGGGGAAGGGCCGCGCGGACGCGGCGGGGCCCGACAGGGCCCCCGTGAGGAGCGCCCCCGCGACCAGGGCGGCCGCCCCGGCGCGGCGCCCGGCCCCAGGTGTTCCGTGTGTTCCGTGTGCTCTGGACGCTCTGTGCCTGGTTCGGCCCAACCTGCGTACGGTTGGGGGCGTGTGATGCGGTGTCAGCCGCATGAGCAGCCCACCCCTCGTCGGTCACGGCTCCGGTGGATACAGCAACGGCGCCGCTGAAGCTAGCCCTCTTTCGACGGCTGGCCAAGAGCTATGACATGACTCCGTCGACCTTTGTCCTGTGTGTGGATAAACGCGGGCCCTGCCGCTAGCGTGTGGCCGGATCCCACACCTCGCGCGCCGTGCACGCGCCCGTACGCAAGGTCAGTCGCCCTACCGCATGGGGGAGTTCGGCATGGACAGACGCAGCTTCAACCGGCGGATGGTCGTGGGAGGGGCGGCCGCCGCGACCGCCGTGACATCGATGTCGGCCCTGGCGCCCGACGCCGTACCGGCCGAGAACCCGCCCCGGAGGGCCCCGGCGGGCGGCGAGGTCCGGCGCCTCACCCTGTACGCCGAGAAACTGCCCGACGGGCAGCTCGGCTACGGCCTGGAGAGGGGTAAGGCGACGGTCCCCGGCCCGCTGATCGAGCTCAACGAGGGCGACACGCTGCACATCGACTTCGAGAACACCACGGACGCCGACGTCAGCCTGCACGTCCACGGCATGGACTACGAGATCTCCAGCGACGGCACCAGGCACACCAAGTCCCATGTGGCGCCCGGCAGGAGACGCACCTACACCTGGCGCACGCACCGGCCCGGCCGCCGCAAGGACGGCACCTGGCGCCCGGGCACCGCGGGGTACTGGCACTACCACGACCACGTGGTCGGCACCGACCACGGCACGGGCGGCCTCCGCAAGGGCCTGTACGGGGCGGTGATCGTGCGCCGCGAGGGCGACGTCCTGCCCGACAAGACCTTCGTGGTGGTCTTCAACGACATGCTGATCAACAACAAGCCCGCCCACTCCGGCCCGGACTTCGAGGCCACCGTGGGGGAGCGGGTGGAGTTCGTGTCCATCACGCACGGCGAGTACTACCACACGTTCCACGTCCACGGTCACCGCTGGGCCGACAATCGCACCGGCATGCTCACCGGTCCCGACGATCCCAGCCAGATCCTCGACGACAAGATCACCGGGCCGGGTGACTCGTTCGGGTTCCAGGTGATCGCGGGAGAGGGAGTCGGCGCGGGCGCGTGGATGTACCACTGTCACGTGCAGAGCCACTCGGACATGGGGATGGTGGGCCTGTTCCTGGTGAGGAAGCCGGACGGCACGATCCCCGACTACGAGCCGCACCACCCCCACGGGGCCCGGGAGCGCGGGGGCGAGAAGCGGAAGCAGGCACACCACTAGCGGGGCCGAGCGCGCCGCCGGAGGGGCCCGCCGCCGGTCGTCGTCGTCCGGACGGCGGAGCGGCGCCCCCGGCGCGAACGTGGCTCGGGGGCGTACGGGACGGGCGTGCGCCGCGGCTATCCTGACCGGCAACCGCCGATGAGGAGTCCCGAGGTGAGCGAGGCAGTGGCGCGTCCCACCCTGGAGGCCGTGGCCGCGCGAGCCGGTGTCTCGCGGGCGACGGTGTCCCGGGTCGTGAACGGTGAGGCGGGGGTGCGGGAAGCCCTCGCGGCGAAGGTGAGACGCGCCGTGGAGGAACTCGGCTACGTCCCCAACCGGGCCGCCCGCAGCCTCGTCACCCGCCGCCACGACGCCGTGGCGGTCGTGATAGCCGAACCGGAGACGCGCGTGTTCGCCGACCCGTTCTTCGCGCTCCAACTGCGCGGCATCAGCAAGGAACTGACCGCGCACGACGTCCAACTGGTGCTCCTGCTCACCGAGGGCCGCGCCGACCACGCGCGCGTGGGGCGCTATCTGGCCGGCGGCCACGTCGACGGCGCGCTCGTCTTCTCGCTGCACCTGGACGACCCGCTGCCGAACCTCGTCCAAGGGGCGGGCGTCCCCACCGTGTTCGGCGGCCGGCCCGGCTGGGCGGGCGGCGCCGACAGCGCCCGGTACGTCGACTGCGACAACCGCGGCGGCGCGCGCACGGCCGTGCGCCACCTCGCCGGACTCGGCCGCACCCGGATCGCGCACATCACCGGCGCCCTCGACCAGACGTCGGCGGTCGACCGCCTGGAGGGCTTCCGTGACGTGCTGCCCTCCCCGGACGCGCGGCTCGTCGCCGAGGGCGACTTCTCCCCCGCGGGCGGCGAACTCGCCATGCGGCACCTGCTCGACCGGTGCCCCGACCTCGACGCGGTGTTCGCCGCGAACGACCTGTCGGCGGCGGGGGCGCTGCGCGTGCTGCGCGCGGCGGGGCGGCGCGTACCGGACGACGTCGCCGTGGTCGGCTTCGACGACATGCTGCCCGTCGCCGAGCAGGCCGACCCGCCGCTGACCACGGTCCGCCAGGACATCGAGGAGATGGGGCGCCTGATGGCGGCGATGCTGCTGCGGGGCCGGCCGCGGGGACCCGGGCGGCTCCCGGAGCCCGACGACGCCGAGGAGGCGGTGAGCGTCGTGCTGCCGACGGAGCTGGTGCGGCGGGAGTCGGCGTAGCGGACGCGCGGGGCGCGCCCTGGGGCGCACGGCCGGCTCCCGTGTCCCGCGCCCGGTGCGGGTGGCTTCCGCGCCCCGTCCAGTGCGGCTGGCTCCCGTGCTCCGTCCCGTGCGACAGGCCGCCCCCGCGGGCCAAGCCCGGTGCCCCGTGGCCGAGTTGCCGAGGCCGACGGCCAGGCGCTTCCCTTGTAGGAAGTGCCTCGTCCGGGAACGCTGGGAGCCTACGGGCGTGCGGTCGTCCTTCTCGGCGGAAAGGACGGGCCGGAGGTGAGGGTCGGTGGGGACCGACAACAACCTGGCTGCCGTACTGGAGAGCCTGCGGCCCTCCCCCGGGGACACGGGCCTGATCAGCGCCGACCCGTACCTGTGTGCCCAGGTCCTGCGCGTGGACGGCGTCGCCGTCTGTGTCATGACCGACGGCGGCCCCGGTGAGCTGCTGTGGTCCACCGGAGGCACCGGGGCGTGGCTGGCGGACGTGCAGTACACCTTCGGGCAGGGCCCGTGCCTCGACGTGGCCGCGTCCTGCGCGCCGGTGTTCGCGCCGGACCTGACACGCCTGCCGCCCGGCCGGTGGCCCGCGCTGCTGCCCGAGGTCGTCGCGACGGGCATCGCCGCCGTCTTCTGCTTCCCGCTGGGCGTCGGGTCCGCCTGCCTGGGGACGCTGACCCTGCACCGCACGGTGCCCGGCCCACTGCCGGACTCCGCGATGACCGACGCGTGGATCGTGGCCGACGCCCTGTCCGCCGTCCTCCTGCGCGGCGGCCCGCAGCAGGACGCCTTCGCCGCGGGCGAGACCGCGGACTTCTACGGGGCCGTCGTCCACCAGGCCACGGGCATGGTCAGCGTGCAGGCCTCGGTGCCCCTGGCGCAGGCGTTGCTGCGCCTGCGTGCCTACGCCTTCCGGCACGGGCGGACGCTCGCCGAGGCCGCCGGGGACGTGGTGGCCAGGCGACTTCACTTTCGAGATGATGACAACCGGCCGGAGACAGGAGCCGGCGAAGGGACTGGAAGGCCATGAACCGTGAGGAACAGTTGCTGGCGGCCATGGTCGAGGTCGTCGACACCCTGGTGGACGACTTCGATCTGATCGACTTCCTGCACCACCTGTGCGACCGCTGCAACGAACTGCTGGACGTGTCGGCCGTGGGCGTCATGCTCGCCGACCCGAATGGCAAGCTGCAGCTCATCGCGGCCTCCGACGAGCACACCCGGCTGCTGGAACTCTTCGCCCTGCAGACCGAGGAGGGCCCCTGCGTGGAGTGCTACCGCGCGGGCACCACCCGGCTCAACATCGATCTCCGCTCCCCCTCCCAGGTGGCCGCCTTCCCGCGCTTCGCCGAACGCGCCCGTCAGGGCGACTTCGTCATCACCCACACCCTGCCGATGCGGCTGCGCCAACAGGTCGTGGGCGCGCTGAACCTCTTCGACACCCGCGACCAGGAGCTCAGCGACCCCGACGCGCGCGTGGCGCAGGCGCTGGCGGACGTGGCGACCATCGCCGTCCTGCAACACCGCACCCTCGTGCACGCGAACATCGAGCGGGCGCAGATGCAGGCCGCCCTGTCCAGCCGCGTGGTCATCGAGCAGGCCAAGGGCATACTGGCCGAACGCTGGCAGACCACCCCTGACGAGGCGTTCGGGGTCCTGCGCCGGCACGCCCGCACCCATCAGCTCCGCCTGACCGTGCTGTGCCGACAGGTGATCGACGGTTCGGACGTCGTGCGCACCATGCAGGGCCCCTGACCGCCCCCCCCCGACCGCCCGCCCCCGACCGCCCGCCCCCTCGGCGGTCACCCCCGCCACCCTCGGCACCAGCTCTGGCCGCTGCCTGGGGCGCCCCTCCCAGTGACAGAGGTCCGATGGACAACGACCAGCACGCCGCGGCATGGCAGCGCATCGGGTCCGTCGCGTCGACCGCCGGCCTCACGCTCGCCAGCGCCTGCCAGGCCTGCACCGACGACCTGAGCGCCGACTTCGGCGGTGCCACCCTGGTCACCGCCGGAGAACTGCGCCTGCTGGCGGCGGCGACCGACGCACGTGCCAGGGCCGTGGAGGACGCGCAGCTCGTCACGGGCGAGGGACCCTGCACCGACGCCTACACGCGCCGCGCCCCCGTCGAAGTGGCGGACCTCGACCAAGCGACCGGCCGGTGGCCCGCCTTCGCACCCCTCGCCGTCGAACACGGAGGCCGTGGCGTCCTGGCCCTGCCCCTGACCCTCGGCATCCTGGCCTTCGGCGCCGTGGACCTCTACCGCTGCGCGCCCGTTCCGTTCACCCGGGACGAGAAGGCCCGGGCCACCGCGTACGCCCGCATCCTGGCCATGCTCGCGCTGGAGGAGCACCCGCACCTGCTCGCCGCCCTGCCCGCGCGCTTTGTCCGGCCCGGGCCGCAGGGCTATCCGCCCGCCGTGCACATGGCCGCGGGCGTCCTCGCCGCCGCCTACGACATCTCCCCCGACGACGCCCTGGCCCGCCTCCGCGCCCACTCCTTCCGCCACAACCAGCCCCTGCTGCGCACCGCCGAGCACGTCCTCGACCACCAGCGGCTCGACTAGGGCGGCGGCCGGGGACCACCGCGCGGGCCGGGATCCTGCCGCGGGTGCGCGCCACCGTACGTTCGACATACGAACACCAACGCCCGTTTCGCGCGCTGTTCCCGGGACACACGAGCGGTGAACCGAATGCAAGGGAGAACACCGTTATGGGCATTATCGGGTGGATAGTCGTCGGCCTGCTCGCGGGAGCGGTCGCGAAGGCGATCATGCCGGGCAAGGACCCGGGTGGCATCCTCGTCACCATGCTCATCGGGATCGCCGGAGGCCTGCTCGGCGGCTTCCTCGGCAAGGTGATCTTCGGAGTCGACTCCATCGACGGCTTCTTCGAGCTGTCGACCTGGATCGCGGCCGTCGTGGGGTCGGTCATCCTTCTCACGCTGTACCGGATGCTCACCGGCCGCGGCCACCGGCGCGGGCACGCCCACGCCTGACCCACCGGGGCAGGAGCGGGGCGCGCCGAGGGCCCGAGGGGCGTACCGCGTGCAAGCGGAGACCTCGTCCGCGTGCCCGCTCCCCCCGCGCCTCATACGATGGGAACGACGAGGCCGCCCTCGCCCGCGCCTTCCGCGCCGCACCCGGCGCCGCTCGCTCCGCCCGGCCGACGCCGATGCCGGCGGCGCGCCGCGTACAGACCTTCGTACGGACGCGTACAGACCTTCGTACGGAACAGGCGTCGGGCACGCGGACAGAGCCGGACGACCCAGGAGCGGTGACTCCCGCGCACCACTGACCGGCCGCCGACGGCACCGCTCGGCGGCCGTGGTGTGCCGGGGCCCGGACGGGAGAGGCCCCCCGGGTCATGTGCCCGTGGCGAAGGGGCAAGCGGACGATGAGGAGAGGCAGCCATGGGGCGGAAGGCGTCACGGGCGGAGCGGGACCGGAGCGCGCGCCTGCGGGAGGTCGCCGCCGACGTGTTCGGCTGGGACACCCTCCTGCCCGAGCAGCTCACCGCCATGGAGTGGGTGCTCGACGGCGACGACGTGCTGGTCGTCATGCCCACCGGCGCCGGGAAGTCCGCCGTCTACCAGCTCCCCGCCGTCCTGCTGCCGGGCCCGGTCGTGGTCGTCTCGCCGCTCCTTGCCCTCCAGCGGGACCAGATCGCGGGCCTCCCTGAGGGCGAGGGCGCTCCCCGCGCCGTGGCCGTCAACTCCGACCTGAGTGCGGCGCGGACGGAGGAGGCCTGGGAGCAGGTGCGCGGCGGGGAGGCGCGGCTGCTGTACCTGTCTCCCGAGCAACTGGCCAAGGACGAGGTGCTGGAGCGCCTCACGGAGGCCGGCCCGTCCCTGTTCGTGGTGGACGAGGCCCAGTGCGTGGCGACCTGGGGCCACGACTTCCGCCCCGACTACCGGCGCCTGGAGGCGGCGGTACGCCGCGTGGGCGCACCGCCGGTGCTCGCCCTGACGGCGACCGCGGCCCCACCGGTGCGCAAGGAGATCGTCGAGCGCCTCGGCATGCGCGAGCCCCGGCTGCTGGTGACCGGTTTCGACCGGCCCAACATCAGGCTGGAGGCGGACCGCTACCGCGACGAGGACGACCGGCGCCGCGCGGTGGTCGAACGGGCCGCCGCCGAACCCAAACCGGGCATCGTCTACGCCGCGACCCGCAAGGTCTGCGAGCAGTACGCCGAGGAGCTGTCCGCCCTGGGACTCGCCGCGGAGGCGTACCATGCGGGGCTGCGCGCCGGGGAGCGCACCCGGATCCACGACGCCTTCCTGTCCGGCGCGGCGGACGTCGTGGTGGCGACCTCGGCGTTCGGCATGGGCATCGACAAGGAGGACGTACGGTTCGTCCTGCACGCGGCGCTGCCGGGCTCCCTGGACGCCTACTACCAGGAGATCGGCCGCTGCGGCAGGGACGGCCGCCCGGCCCTCGCCGTCCTGCACTACCGGCCGGAGGACACCGGCATGCAGACGTACTTCGCCGGACGCGCCCCCGGCCACGACACGCTGTCCGCGGTGGCCGACGCCGTCCACGACCACGACCGCGACGACGACCCGGCGGACCTGGCCGGTCTGCGCGCGGACACGGGCCTGTCCGGGAACCGGGTCACCGCGGCGGTCAACCTGATGGAAGAGGCCGACGCCGTCGCCACGGGGGAGGGCGGAGAGGTCCGTCCGGCCCCCGGTGTCTCCGCCGGGCAGGCGGTGGAGGAGGCCGAGCGGACCGCGCGGGCGCACCGGCGCACCGACCGGTCACGGGTGGAGATGGCCCGCGCGTACGCCGAGACGACCGGCTGCCGGCGCCACCTCCTGCTCGGCTACTTCGGCGAGGACCACCCGGCCCCGTGCGGGAACTGCGACCGGTGCGACGAGAACGGCACGGAGGACCCGGCCGCCGAGCGCCCCACCCACCCGGCGGCGGCCCGCTACCCCGTCGGGAGCGAGGTACGCCACGAGCAGTGGGGCGACGGCGTGGTGCTGAGCCAGGACAAGGACCGCATCACGGTCCTCTTCGAGCAGGCCGGGTACCGCACGCTGGCCCTGGAGGCGGTGGCCGGGCACGACGGCCTGCTCACCGTGGTGCGCCGGCCGGGCGAGGACCGGCCGGCCCGCGGCTGAGGGGCCCTCAGGCACCCACGGACACGGTGAACCGCCGTGGGTTGCCGTCGTGGGCGGCGCCCGACACGTCCGGCTGGCCGTCCGGCCGCACGTCGTCGTACGGGAAGGCGTACCCGATGGGGGAGTGCGCGTGCACCAGGCGGGCCCAGTGGTTGGTGACGGCGTCCCGGTAGTAGTCCCCGGCGGTGGTGCCGTTGGGCTGGGAGGGGTGGCTGAGCATGAGGCCGCGGTTGAACCCGGCGGCGAGACGGGCGAGGATCGCCTTCTTGTCGTCGGGGTCGCCGGGGTTGTTGGCGAACGGGCCGTGGTCGCAGGTGAAGACGTCCCGCGACGTGGGCCTGGCGAAGGTGTGCCCGCCCTCGAAGGTGAGCGTGTCCCCGCTGACCCGGCCCGCGCGGACGCCGCGTCCGCCCTGGAGGTCGATGCGCAGGTCGATGGAGCGGTACTTTTCCCAGACCTGGTCCACGTAGCCGTTCCAGTAGTCGCGGAACGGCATCTGGTCGGGCCGGTCGGCGTACGGGGCCATGACGTTCTGCGGCGACACCACCCGCAGGACGCGCCCGTCGCGGCGGATCACCAGTCGGTCCCACGGCCGGCCGTCCCTGCCCGCCTGCGCTTCGAGACCGGCGGCGATCCGGTCGACGGCGCCGTCGGGCAGCGGTGCCACGGTATGGGTCGCGTTGCCTTCCAGGGTCAGGCCTATGGGCAGGGCGGTGACCAGGTCGACGTAGCTGATGTTCGCGTACAACTGGGTGGTGTTGAAGGTGAACTCGCAGAACGACCAGGTGCGGCCGTAGTTCGGGTCGGCCGGGGTGGCGAAGGCGGGCTCGACGAGGGCGGGGCCCGGGTTCAGGAAGAAGTCGAGCCTGTCGTCGCGGACGAAGTACACGCGGGCGCCGTGCATCTGAGGCAGCGTCAGCACCTTGGGGGCCGAACCGGCAGGGCCCAGCGGGATGGAGCAGTCGACGGGCAGCGGCGTCCGCGGGGCCGGCGGGGACACCGGGCGGTACACCCCGCCGTCCGCCGTGAGCAGCAGCCAGCGGCCCGTGCCCGGCTCGTGACCCGTGACGTACGCGCGGACCTGCCCGGGCAACGAGGCGTTCCGCAGGGCGAGTTCGCAGGTGGCGGGGGCCGCCGCGGCGCTGGGGCCGAGGGCGGCGCCCCAGAGCGGGTAGGTGAGGGCGCCGGTGGCGGCGGCGGTGGACGTCAGGAACACTCTGCGCGAGATCACGGCATCTCTCCTGGCGGGAACGTGGGGGGAAGGGGAGGGAGCGGGGGCAGGAGCGCGCCCCGGGGTGCGCGGTGGTGCCTCGAGGTGCCCCCACTGTCGCGGCCGGAAAAACGAGACGTCAAGAGGTGTGACTGAGAGCGCTCTCAGAATCTTGTCCGTCTTCACAAGGTGATGACGGGGTGGTGCGGAGGGTGACGGAAAACCGCTTGGGGTGGGGTGGGCGCGCGCGGGCGTGGCTGGGGGAGCGCGCCGGAGGGCCGGGTGCTGGGGCTCGGGCGGCGGGGGCCGGGTGCTGGGGCTCGGGCGGCGGATGCCAGGTACCGGGCGCGCCACTGTGCGTCGGTCGCCGCGCGCGGATTGTCAGTGCCCGGTGCGAGACTCGGAAGGGAGACGACAGGACGGGCACGGGCAAGGGAGACGGCAGGACGCGGACGGGCGGCATCGCCTGGCCGGGTGGTGATACGCGGACGGGTAGCGGCACCACCTGGACGAGCGACGCGGCTACGGCAGGGCGCGACGGCAGGGCGCGACAAAGCGGCACGGCAGGGCGCGACAAAGGAGTCGATGATGCTCAGCACTCGCTATGTCACCGGGTCACCGATCTGGGTGGACCTGGGGACGACGGACATGGACGGAGCCGCCGCGTTCTACCGCGGGCTCTTCGGCTGGGACTTCGAGAGGGGCGGCGAGGAGGTCGGCGGGTACGGCCTGTTCCGGCGTGACGGCAGGACGGTCGCGGGCGGCATGACCGTCACCCCGGAGATGGGTGCGCCCGCCTGGTCGGTGTACTTCAGGACACCGGACGCGGACGCCACCGCCCGGCAGGTCGAGCAGGCCGGGGGACGCACCACCTGGGAGCCGGCGGACGTCCTGGACCTCGGCCGCATGGCGGGCTTCACCGACCCCGGCGGGGCCGCGTTCTCCGTCTGGCAGCCGGGGCGGAACCCGGGCCTGGAGCTGGTGGACGCCCCTGGCGCCCTGGTGTGGACCGAGCTGTACGCACCGGACACCGAGGCCGCCGCGGCCTTCTACGGCACGGTGTTCGGCTGGAGGACCCTCGGCCAGCCCTTCGAGGGCGGTACGTACACGATGGTGTACCCGGGCGCGGGCTCCGAGGACGACATGTTCGGCGGCCTGTGGCCGCTGGACCAGGACCCGGTCGAGCGGGAGGCGGGCGCCTGCTGGATGCCGTACTTCCAGGTCGACGACATCGACGCGGTGGTGGAGAGGGCGCGCGCCACGGGCGGCACCGTCCGGGCCGAGCGCATGGACCTCAAGGAGGTGGGCGCCTTCGCCAAGCTCGCCGATCCGTACGGGGCGCGCTTCGCGCTGATGCAGCCCGAGCGGAGCTGAGCGCCGACGCACCCTCGCGCCCTGCGGACGGCCTTGCCGCGGGGGCCTTGCCGCGGCGGTCCCGCCGTGGCGGCCCTGCGCGGCGGTCCGGAAGGGCGACGCGCCCACGGCCCGGTAAGCCGGAACGGGCCGGGGCGCGGGCCCGTACCGTGTGCGGTACCGAGCGGCCGGTACGCCGCGCGCGAGCGTGCCCGGCGCGCCCCGTTGAGCGAACGTTGATCCGTTGTTTCGCACCACCCACCAGGATCACGGCATGCACTTCGACACCATCGTGACCGAGACCGAACTCGCCTGGCAGGAGCAGGCCCTGTGCGCACAGACCGGACCGGAGTTCTTCTTCCCCGAACCCGGCAGCTCGGTGCGCGAGGCCAAGAACATCTGCCGCCTCTGCGACATGCGCACCGCCTGCCTGGCCTACGCGCTGGACAACGACGAGCGGTTCGGCGTGTGGGGCGGGCTCTCCGAGAAGGAGCGGCAGAACCTGCGCCGTGAGAAGGCCGCACGCCGTGCCTGAGCGTCCGCCCCGGCCCGCCCCCGCCGCCCCGCGGGCGCCCGCGCGAGCCGCGGCGGCCCTCAGCCGTACGTGACCGTGAACCGGCCCGTCCCGGCCGGTACGCGCACGTCGTCGCCGGACACCGGCAGCGCGCGCCCGTCCGCCGTGGCCGCACGCACCGGGCCGAACCGGCACGGGTAGACGAACCGGACGCCGTCCGGGGCCCGGGTGACGTCCACGGTCACCGTGCGCTCACCCGCGTCGTGCCCGAGCCGGTAGCCGAACGGCGCGCCGAACAGCGTCGGCGCCTCCGCCACGGCCACCGTCCCGCCGTCCGGCACCCAGTGCGGGCGCACGCCCGGCGCGACGTACAGGTGCGGGTCGCGGTCCTCGTCGGCCTCGAAGAAGAGGATGTCGCGGACCAGGAGCAGGTACTCCGCCGCCGCCCAGCCGTGCGGGATGTCGCCCATGTACCAGTACCGGTGGGGCACTTCGCCGTAGTCGGAGGCGATGGGGAAGGCGTGCTGCTCGTTCCAGGCACCGAGCGCCACGGCCCGGTCCTCCGCGCGCGGCGACGCGGCGGCCACGGTCCAGCCGAGCAGCGCGTCCATCCGCCCCGGGTCCCCGGCCAGCAGGTACGCGTGCGCCAACTGCGTAGTCAGGTAGGGCCCGTAGGCGTTCCAGGCCGCCTCGTGCCGGAAGCCCCCGGTGACGAAGCGGGCGTACATCGTGTCGAGCGTGAACCGGGCCGCCTGGTCGATGTCGCCGCCCAGCTTGGCGCCCATGTGCAGCCGCAGCGGGTGGAAGTACGCCGCCGCGCCGATCATCGTCGAGTCGCGCCGCCCGACGTCGCCGGGCCCGGTCGGGATGTACGTCTCCCAGTCGCCGCGGCGCCGCTGCTCGGCGAGGACCCAGCGGACGGACGCTGCCGTGGCCTCCCTCAGGTCGTCGTAGGCGGCCCATAGTTCGCCCGTCTCCGGGGTGCCGAGGCGCTCGGCGAGGCGGGCGGCCTCGTACAGGCCGGCGATGCCCCACAGGTCGTCCCAGTAGTGCGGCTTGTCGCGCTCGCCGAGGTGCTCGGCGCTCCAACCGCTGTGCAGCAGGCCGTACTGGTCGCGGTTGTCGCGCAGCCAGCGCGCGGCGTCGACGACGTACGGCGTGTACAGCTTCGCGCCGAACGCCGCGTCCCGGCCGCGCGTGCGGTCGAAGCGGCCGATCGCCCACAGCGCCTGGCCGTTGCTGTCCCACTCGTGGTCGTCCTTCTCGTGCGGGCCGCCGTAGAAGCCGTACTCGGCGCACGGCCCGATCCGGCCCGTGCCGCGGTTGAACCGCAGCGGGTAGTGCGTGCCCAACTGGTGCTCCGCGAGGGCGGTGTCGCCCACGAGGGAGCACGCCGTGGCCTCCACCGACGAGTCCCGGATCCAGAACGAGTCGTACACCGTCGGGCCCGGGTGGATCTCGCCGTGGTCGGAGAGCACCAGCAGCTGGGCCCGCGCCTGCCGGAACTGGTCCGTCAGATGGGCCACGGGCTCCGGCAGGTCGGGCTGCACGCCCTGGCCGAGCAGTTTCGCCGCCCAGAACGCGTGGTGCGCCTCCTCCAGGGCGTCGGCGGGCGTGGCGCGCAGCTCCGCCAGGTCGTCGGCCCCGCTGTACAGGTCGACGGGCAGCCGCACGTCCAGTCCGAACTCCTCCTCGCCCGCGACCCGGAACGGCCACGCGAAGGCCGCGCTGCACAGGCCCGCGACCTGGTCCTGCGCCTGGAGCGCGGCGTTCAGCTTGCCGCCGGTGACCAGGTCGTGGAACGGGTTGCGCAGCAGGTACGCCGACGGGTCCCGGGTGAAGTCCGGGTTGCCGTACACGCCGTGGTGCTCCGGCGGGGTGTCGAACACCGGGCCCCAGCCGCTGTTGGTCTCCACCCGCGCCTCGTCCGGCAGGTAGCGCAGGAACGTCAGGCGCCGGTCGGTGATCTGCTCCCCGCGCCGGTCGTGCCGCTGGAAGCCGCTCGGCCCCGCGGGCAGCACCGCCGCGCACAGCCAGCCCTCGCGCGGGCGGCCGTCCGGGCTGCGCACGGCCAGGCGCGTCACGGCCAGGTCCCGCTGCCGGGCGCCGACCGCCGCCGCGAAGGTCCGCTGCTCGTACGCGGCCCCGTCCGGCGTCCGGAACGCCGTGACGACCGCGGGCAGGTGCGGCGCCTCGATCCGCTGCTCCACCGTGCCGCCCGCCGCGAGCTGCGGCAGGCTCACCGTGCCCGCCGCCGGGTCGTACAGGAAGAACGTCAGGCTGTACTTGTCGTAGACCGGCTCGATCTCGCCCGCCTGCCCGATCAGTGACTCCTGGCGGTGGTCCTTGACGCCCACCATGTGCCAGTACCGGTACAGGGCGTTCGAGGCGAAGGCGGCCTCCTTCGACGCGTACGTGCCCCGGTCGAAGTCGTCACTCCACCGCCGGAACGCGGCCTGCGCCCACCACGGCACGGGATACGGCACCCGCGCCCGCCCGGCCCACCCGCGCCACATGACCTCGTAGAACATCCACTCGTGCGGCTGTGCCACTCCCATCCACCCCCAGGGGCCGACGACGCTGCCTCGTCCGCCCACCACCATGGCACCGCCGGGGGGAGCCGTACATCGGTGCGGGGGCCGGGGCGGTTCGAGATGGGCGGAGGGTGGTTGTCAGTGCCTGGTGCTTCCATGGAGAGCGGCGGGGAGTCGTGGAGGAGGGGGAGCTGTGTCCAGGAACCGGCGGGACTTCGGCAGGGGCGGTCACGACGTCCGGGGGGAGGCACGGGGGCGCGAGGCTCGCGGCACGGTGGCGGGGGAGGCGCGGTGAGCCGTCGGCGCCGCCGCGGCGCGCGCGGTGGCGACACAGGACTCGTGACCTTCGGCGTCCTGGCCGTGGCCGTGCTGCTGGCGGTCAGGGCCGTCCAGTGGCTCGCGGCGCACGGGTGGGTGCTGGTCGTCCTCGGCCTGCTGGCACTGTCGGCCGCGGCGGGGTGGTGCTACGCCCGGGCCCGCCGGACCCGGGCTGCCCGGCTGCGCACCCAGGGCCTGACGTACTCGATCGAGCAGATCGACGCCATGCACCACAGCGCCTTCGAGATCGCCATACGCGACCTGCTCGCCCGCGACGGCTCGCGGGACGCGCTGCGCTGCGGGGGCTGGGGCGACCTGGGCGCCGATGTGAAGGGTCATGATCCGCTGGGGCGATTATGGGTGATCCAGTGCAAGCACCGCGGGGCGGGGCTGAACGGATCGGCGGTGGGCACGCCCGACCTGCAGACGCTCAACGGCACGGGCCGACCGGTGCACAGAGGCGATGTCGTCGTCATGGTGACCAACGGCCGCGTCACCCAGCCCGCCCGGGCGTTCGCCCGACAGCAGCGTCTGCACCTGGTCGACCGGCGGGTGCTCCAGCAGTGGGCCCGTGGAGCGCGACCCCTGTGGGAGATCCTTCCGGCGGTTCCGCCACCGAGGCCGCCGGCGCGGCTGCGCCGGCGGCCTGACCCGGGCTGAGCGTGCTCAGCCCGGGTGCCGGGCGGCCCCGGCGGGCCGTCAGCGTCGGGCCTCCATGCGGGCCCGGCGGGCGGCGAGGCGTTCGTCGAAGCGGCGGGCCTCCGTGTCGAGGCCGTCGAGGTAGAGGCCCAGCTCCTCCTGTGCGCGGACGCCGTCGGGGCCGAGCCCCGGCACCTCCATGACCTTGAGGAAGCGCAGCACGGGCTGGAGGACGTCGTCGTGGTGGATGCGCAGGTTGTACACGCCGCCGATCGCCATCTTCGCGGCGGCCCGCTCGAAGCCGGGGATGCCGTGGCCGGGCATGCGGAACTCGACCACCACGTCCCGCACCGCGCGCATCGTCGCGTCGGGCGCGAGCTCGAAGGCGGCCTTGAGGAGGTTGCGGTAGAAGACCATGTGCAGGTTCTCGTCGGTGGCGATGCGGGCCAGCATCCGGTCGCAGACCGGGTCGCCGGACTGGTGTCCGGTGTTGCGGTGGGAGATGCGGGTGGCCAGCTCCTGGAACGCCACGTAGGCGACGGAGTGCAGCATCGAGTGCCGGTTGTCGGACTCGAAGCCCTCGCTCATGTGCGACATGCGGAAACGTTCAAGCTGGTCCGGGTCCACGGCCCGGGACGCGAGCAGGTAGTCCCGCATCACGATGCCGTGGCGGCCCTCCTCCGCCGTCCAGCGGTGCACCCACGTGCCCCACGCCCCGTCGCGGCCGAAGAGCGAGGCGATCTCGTGGTGGTAGCTCGGCAGGTTGTCCTCGGTCAGGAGGTTGACGACGAGGGCGATCCGGCCGACGTCGGTGACGGGGGACTGGGACAGCTCCCAGGCCTCGCCGTCCTCGAACAGGCCGGGGAAGTTGCGGGCGTCGGAGAACGGCACGTACTCGTGCGGCATCCAGTCCTTGGCGACCTTCAGGTGGCGGTTGAGCTCGTTCTCGACCACCTCCTCCAGCGCGTACAGCAACCGGGCGTCGGTCCAGGTGTCCGGGGGGCTGCCGAGGTGGGGAGAGGTGAGCGTCACAGGGTCTCCAGAAGATGGGGGGTAAGGGGACGACATACGCACTGGGGTGGGGACGGGCGGGGCGGTGCGCGGAGGGGCCGCGGCACCGGTCCCCGCGGACAAGGATACCTACGGCATCGTAGGTTACGTTTCCGTAGGTTAAACCCGCTGTAAAGGTGTGACGGTCGTCTCAGCGGCCAGTGGCGCGTGGTTCCTGGTCCCGGCGGGCGGGGGCGCGTGGTGGCTGACCTGGTGTGCGGGGGCGCGCGGCGGTCGCTCACCGCATCGCCAGGCGCCGGGTGACGGCCGCGCTGAGGATCCGTACGCCGCGCGTCGAGCCCGGCGGGAGGCCGGTGAGCTCCCGCACCCGGCGCAGCCGGTAGTCGAGGGTGCGGGGGTGGACGTTGAGGGCGGCCGCCGTGGCGCTCCGGTCCATGTCGTGGCGGTAGTACGCGTCGAGGGTGACGACGAGGTCCGGCCCGGGTTCGAGGCGCCCGGCCACGGTGGCCAGCCAGGCGTCGACGAGGGGTACGTCCGCGACGGCGAGTTCGACGAAGACGTCGGCGGTGGTGTGCGGCCGCGGCCCGGCGGGCGCGTGCCGCAGCGGCGCCGCCCTGCTGATCCGCCGGGCCCGGGCGAGGGCACCGGCGAGCTCCGCGAGCGGCGCGGTGGCGGTGCCCGCGGCGCAGGGGCGGCCGATGGCTCCGGCGAAGTCCCGTACGAGGTCACGGGCGAGGTCGGGCACGGGCTCGAAGGTGAGGTCCGGGACGGGGTCGAGGGTCAGCTCCGGTGCGGGGGCGGGTTCGCGTGCGGGTGCGGGAGGGGGAGCGGGGGGAGGGGCGGCGCTGGGCAGCGGGGGTCTGCGGCTGGAGGGGGGCGCGGGAGGGGGCGTGCGGTCGGAGGCGGCTGCGGGAGGTCTGCGGCTGGAGGGAGGCACGGGAGGTGTGCGGCCGGGGGTGGGTGCGGGGCGTGTGCGGCCGGAGGCGGCTGGGGGAGGGGGCGTGCCGCCGGAGGTAGGCGCGGGCGGCGTACGGCCGGGGGTGGGCGCGAGAGCAGGCGTGTGACCGGAGGTGGATTCGGGGGCGGGTGTGTGTCCGGAGGCGGGTGCGGGAGGGGGCGTGCCGCCGGAGGCGGGCGCGGGAGGCGGGCCGCCGGGGGTGGAAGTGGGAGCAGGCGTGTGGCCGGAGGCAGGTGCGGGAGACCTGCGCACGGGCGCAGGCGCGGGCGGTGTGCGGCCGGATGGGGGGTGGGGGTCGGGCGTGCGGCCGGAGTGGGGCGTGGGCGGACGGGCGCAGCCGGAAGGGGGCGTGGGAGGCGTGTGGCCGGAGGTGGTTGCGGGAGGTGTGCGGCCGGAGGTGGGTGCGGGGGGTTTGCGGACGGGGACAGGCGCGGGCGGCGTATGGCCGGGGGTGGGTGGGGGTGTGGGGGTGTGGCTCGGGGGCTCGGGTGGCTTCGGGGGGTCCTCGGTGCTGGGGACCACGGCGATCAGCTCCCCGCCCCCGTCGCCCGCCGGGCACCACACCATCGGCACCCGGTGGGTCTTCACCAGGTGCTCGACCGCGTGCTGCGGCCCGCCGGGACCACCCGCCCCGTGCGGCACACGGATCACCGTCACCGCGCAGTACGGGGGCAGCTCCATGCCCACGGCCGGGGCGAGCTCCGCCGCCAGGGGGTCGTGGGAGAGGAGCGACCGGGCGAGCAGGGCGACCTGCTCGACGTACGGCAGGCGGCGGCGCAGGGCGGTCACGAAGCCCTGGCAGTAGGCGCCGATGCCGCGCTCGCCCTGCGGCGCGAACCAGCCCATGACGCGCAGGAGTTCCTGGGCGGCGCCGCCGCGCTGGGCGTCGACCGCCTCGTGGATGTCGCGCAGCATCAGCGCGGTGTGCAGGCGCAGGACGCGCTGCCGTGACTCCAGGGACATGCCCGAGCCGCCCCGCACCTCGCCCATGGCGGCGATGGCGGCGAGGTCGTCCGGCGTCAACGGGGCGTCGTACGGGCGAGTTCGAGCGTGCGGCGACGCAGCCACACCGCGTACTCCAGTGTCTCGGCCCGGGCGCGGGCGTCGGTGTCCAAGGAGGCGAACTCCGGGATCTCGCGCGCGTACGCCTCGACCTCCCGGCGTGCGCTGGCCGCCGCTTGCCGGGCCAGCTCGGCGAAGAGGCTCCTCATGGCCGCGAGCATCCCACCGCGTGCGAACGGCCCGACAGGCGGGAACCGGTCGGCGTGCACATGTCGCGCACATATCACCCGGGACGGCGGGCGGCCGTTTGTCACCGGGCGCAAAGTTCCCCGGATGCGGCGGCGTTGTCCCCGGATCCGCTTGTCGGCCCCCGGTGACCTGGGCTTAATGAGAACCGCGTACCCGCCCGTGGGGGGAACACCGTGGCGACCGGGGAGACCCGCATCCGCCCCAAGACGCAGTCCGCAACAACGGGAGGGAAGACACCATGAAGGCTCTCAGCAGCATGCGCGCCAGGAGGAGATGCGCGGCGGCGGTCGCGGTGCTCACCGCGTCGACGGCGCTCATGATGGGGGCGCCCGGCACCGGCTCGGCGGCGCCCGCCGTCGTGCCCAGCGTGCAGGCGTTCGGGATCAGCGGCGACGGCCTCCTGATGGCCTCGTTCAAGACCGACAACCCGCGGCAACTGGACTGGGTGCGGGAGATCACCGGCCTCAAGGGCGACCAGAAGGTGGTCGGCATCGACTTCCGGGTCCAGGACGGCCAGTTGTACGGGGTCGGCGACAAGGGCGGGATCTACACGTTCAAGTGGCCGCCCGAGGTGCCGGAACCGACCGCCACCAAGGTCTCCCAGCTCCAGTTCGACCTGCTCGGCACCAACTTCGGCGTGGACTTCAACCCGGCGGCCGACCGGCTCCGGGTGATCAGCGACGGCGCCCAGAACCTGCGGCACAACCTGAACAACCACACCACGGAGGAGGACATCGCCCTCACCGCCCCGCCCGTCACCGGGTGGGCCAGGGGCGTCAGCGCGGCCGGTTACACGAACAACGACCTGAACGGGGCCACCGGCACCCTCCTCTTCGACATCGACACCAGGCTGGACCAGCTCGTCGTCCAGGCCCCGGCCAACAACGGCACCTTGTCGGCGGTCGGCTCCCTGGGGGTCGACGCGGGGCCCAACGCGGGCCTCGACGTCTACAGCACCCTCTCGGGCGGCAAGACGGTCTCGAACGCGGGCTTCGCCGTCCTCGGCCCCGCGTCCGGCACCGGCAATCCCAGTCTGTACAACGTCAACCTCTTCACCGGTGAGACCGGCGTCATCGGCCGCTTCCCCGTGAACATCACGGACCTGGCCATCTATCCCAGCAGGTGAGCCCGGACCGCGGCCCGGCGACCACCGGGCCGCGGTGTCCACCGGGCGGTGGTGACCGACGGGCCGCGGTGACCACCGGGCCGCGGTGACGGCCTACGCGGCCACCGCCCGCCGCAGGTGCTCCGCGGTGAACGAACCCTCCGCGGCCAGCAGTTCGCGCGGCGTCCCCTCGAAGACGATCCGGCCGCCGTGCTTGCCGCCGTCGGGCCCGAGGTCGACGACCCAGTCCGCGTGCTTGACGACGTCCAGGTTGTGCTCGACGACCAGGACGGTGTTCCCCGCGTCGACGATCCGGTCGAGCAGCGCGAGGAGCCCGGCGACGTCCGCCATGTGCAGCCCGGTCGTCGGCTCGTCCAGGACGTACGTCGTGCCGGTCCGGTGGAGCTGCGTGGCGAGCTTGATGCGCTGGCGCTCGCCGCCGGAGAGGGTGCTCAGCGGCTGCCCGAGGGTGAGGTACGTGAGCCCCACGTCCCGCAGCGCCCCGAGGCGGCGGCGCACCGCCGCGTCCGGGAAGTCCTCCAGGAACGCCAGCGCGTCCTCGGCCGTCATGTCCAGGACGTCCACGATCGAGCGCCCGCCCACGGTGAGGCGCAGCACCTCCTCCTTGAAGCGCCGTCCCGCGCACCGCTCGCAGACCGTCGTGACCGGGTCCATGAAGGCCAGGTCGCTGTAGATGACGCCGCGGCCCCGGCAACTCTCGCACGCACCGCTGGAGTTGAAGCTGAACAGACCACCCTCCGCGCCCGTGTGCCGGGCGAACAGCGCGCGCACCCGGTCCATGATCCCCAGGTACGTGGCCGGGGTGGACCGCCCCGAGATCCCGATGGACGACTGGTCCACGACCACGGCGTCCGGGTGCTGCGCGGTGAACACCTCGGAGACGAGCGTGCTCTTGCCCGATCCTGCGACCCCGGTGACGACCGTGAGCACGCCGGCGGGCAGGCGGACGGTGACGTCCTTGAGGTTGTGCAGCCCGGCGTCCTTGATCCACAGCTCGCCGGACGGTTCGCGCGGGTGCTCCTTGACGCCCGTGGCGCGGCGCAGGGCGCGGCCGGTGAGGGTGTCGGCGGCGCGCAGCTCCGCGGGGGTGCCCTCGAAGACGACGTGGCCGCCGTGGGTGCCCGCGGCCGGGCCCATGTCGACGACGTGGTCGGCGACCGCGATCACGTCCGGGTCGTGCTCGACGACGAGGACGGTGTTGCCCTTGTCGCGCAGGCGCAGCAGCAGGTCGTTGAGCCGGCCCACGTCCCGCGGGTGCAGCCCGACGCTCGGCTCGTCGAAGATGTACGTCATGCCGGTCAGGCTGGAGCCCAGGTGCCGGACCATCTTCAGGCGCTGGCCCTCGCCGCCGGAGAGCGTGGACGTCTCGCGGTCCAGGCTGAGGTAGCCGAGCCCGATGGCCTCGACGCGCTCCAGCGCGGCAACGGCCGCCGCCGCGACGGGCCCCGCGACCGGGTCGTCGACGCGGCCCAGCTCCGCGATCAGGTCGGTGACCTCCATCCGGGCGCAGTCGGCGATGGACAGGCCGTTGATCCGGGTGGCGAGCGCCGCCGGGTTGAGGCGCGCGCCGTCGCAGGCGGGGCAGCGGGCCTCGGTGAGGAACGCCTGCACCAGGTCGCGGGTCTTCTGCGACAGGGCGGACAGGTCGCGGTTGAGGTAGAGGCGTTCGAAGCGGTCGGCGAGCCCCTCGAAGTCGATGTCCCGCGCGCCGCCGGTGTTGTCGATGGTGACCTTCCCGCTGCCGGGGCGCCCGCGCAGCAGGAATTGCCGCTCCTCGGCGGTGAAGTCGCCGACCGGCTTGTGCGGGTCCAGGTCCGGGCTGTTGGTGTACGTCTGGCCGTGCCAGGTCCCGGCGGCGAACGGCGGGAACAGGACCGCGCCGTCCGCCAGGGACCTGGCCGGGTCCAGGATGCGGTCGTAGTCGGGCCGCACCGTGCGGCCGAGCCCGTCGCACTCGGGGCACATGCCGCTCGGGTCGTTGAAGGAGTACGCGGTGGCCGGGCCCGCGCTGGGCGTGCCGTGCCGGGAGAACAGGACCCGGATCACCGCGTAGATGTCCGTCATCGTGCCGACGGTCGACCGGGAGTGGCCGCCGATCGGCTTCTGGTCCACCACGATCGCGGGCGCCAGGTCCTCGATGGCGTCCGCCTGCGGCCGCTCGTACTTCGGCAGCCGGTTGCGGACGAACCACGTGAACGTCTCGTTGAGCTGGCGCTGCGACTCCACGGCGATGGTGTCGAAGACGACCGACGACTTCCCCGAGCCGGACACCCCGGTGAAGACCGTCAGCCGGCCCTTCGGAATGCGCAGGCTCACCTCCTTCAGATTGTTCTCACGGGCTCCGGTGACGGTGATGTGGTCGTGCGTGAGTGCTGCGTGCATGCACCCGACGCTAGGCGGAATACCCGACAGCCTCTGTCCTGTTTTCCGGGTCGTTTTCGGCGGTCCCGGCACGGCCGCCGTCCGTCATGTCCCCCGGACCCGCGATCTCCCGTAGCTCCCCGTCGAGCAGCAGCCAGCGCGTGATGCCGAGGGACTCCAGGAACGGCAGGTCGTGGCTGGCCACGACCAGCGTGCCCTCGTACGACTCCAGGGCCGTGGTGAGCTGCCGGACGCTCGCCATGTCGAGGTTGTTCGTCGGCTCGTCGAGCAGGAGGAGCTGCGGCGCGGGCTCGGCGAGCATGAGCGCCGCGAGCGCCGCCCGGAACCGCTCGCCGCCCGACAGGGTGCCCGCCCGCTGGTCGGCCTTGGCGCCCCGGAACAGGAAGCGGGCGAGCCGGGCCCGGACCCGGTTGTTGGTCGCGTCCGGGGCCTGCCGCGCCACGTTCTCCGCCACGGACAGCTCGTCGTCGAGCACGTCGAGGCGCTGCGGCAGGAAGCGCAGCGGCACATGGGCCCGCACCTCTCCCGCCACCGGCGCGAGGTCACCGCCGATGGTCCGCAGGAGCGTGGTCTTGCCCGCGCCGTTGCGGCCCACGAGCGCGATCCGCTCCGGCCCGCGCAGCTCGAACTCGCCCCGTACGGACGATCCGTAACGCAGCGTCAGGTTGCTCAGGGACAGGACCGTGCGGCCCGGCGGAACCGCCGTGTAGGGCAGGTCGACGCGGATCTCGTCGTCGTCCCGCACCGCCTCGACGGCCTCGTCGAGGCGCTCCCTGGCCTCGGTGAGCCTCCCCTCGTGCAGGGTGCGGTGCTTGCCGGCGGACTCCTGCGCCGCCCGCTTGCGGTTGCCCATGACGATCTTCGGCTCGCGCTTCTGGTCCCACATCTTCTGGCCGTAGCGCTTGCGGCGGGCCAGCTTGACCTCGGCCTCGACCAGTTCGCGCTTCTGCTTGCGCAGATCGGCCTCGGCGGCGCGCACCATGCGCTCGGCCGCCTCCTGCTCCACGGCCAGCGCCTCCTCGTACGCGGAGAAGTTGCCGCCGTACCAGGTGACCTCGCCGTCCCGCAGGTCGGCGATGTGGTCGACGCGGTCGAGCAGCTCGCGGTCGTGGCTGACCACGACGAGTACGCCGGACCAGGCGTCGACGGCCGCGTACAGGCGCTGCCTGGCGTACAGGTCCAGGTTGTTGGTGGGCTCGTCGAGCAGCAGCACGCCGGGCTTGCGCAGCAGCAGCGCGGCCAGGCGCAGCAGGACCGACTCGCCGCCGGACACCTCGCCCGTGGTGCGGTCGAGGCCGATGTGACCGAGGCCGAGCTGGTCGAGCGTCGCCGTGGCGCGCTCCTCGACGTCCCAGTCGTCACCGACGGCGGCGAAGTGCTCCTCGCGCACGTCACCGGCCTCGATGGCGTGCAGCGCGGCGCGCGTCCCGGCGATGCCGAGGACCTCGTCGACGCGCAACCCGGTGTCGAGGGTGACGCTCTGCGGCAGGTAGCCGACGTCGTCGGCGGTGCGCACCGTGCCCTCGTGCGGGGCGAGCTCCCCCGCGATCAGCTTCAGGAGCGTGGACTTGCCCGAGCCGTTGCGGCCGATGAGGCCGGTCCTGCCGGGGCCGAAGGCGACCTGGAGGCCGTCGAAGACGGGCGTGCCGTCGGGCCAGGCGAAGGTCAGCGACGAACAGGCGATGGACGGGGTGGGGGAAGTAGACATAAGGCGGCCTCGCGGTTGCTGGGTGGGGCGTGGTCGGGTGCAACACGTGGGAGACACCGCGAGGAGGCGTGCACACCGCTCGGGCCCCGAAGGGGCGCGGCCGGGCCATGGAAAAGGGCCCTGTGCCGGGGCGGACGGCTCGTACGCCGAGGTCGCACGCGACGCACACAGCGATCGAGAGCTGTGTGACGCGGTGTCTCAAGACCTCAGACGAGCAACGTCCTTCTCCGTTCGACGGCAACAGAACCGTTGTCCAACGTAAGGAGGTGGGGGAGGGGTGTCAACGCCTTTTCCAGCGGGGCTCGCGGGGGCCTGCGGGCTGTCTGTGAAGGCCCGCGGTGCCCGGGCGGGGTTCGCGGGGGCTGTCGCGGTGGCCCCGGCGGGCCGCGCCCGGTGCCCGGGGTAGGTGTCGGATTTCTGCCGGACCCGGTGCCGCGCGGGCTGGTTGAGTGCTCCGCATGACACAGCAGTACGACACCGCGACCGCCTTCCGTGACCTGCACGTCCCCGGGAAGCCGCTGGTCCTGCCGAACGCCTGGGACGCCGCGAGTGCCCGCCTCGTCGAGGCGGCCGGGGCCGCGGCCGTCGCCACCACCAGCGCGGGGCTCGCCTGGGCCCTCGGCGCCGGGGACGGCGACCGGCTCACCCGCGACGAGGCCCTGGGCGCCGTGGCCCGGATCGCGGACACGGTCTCCGTGCCCGTGACCGCCGACGTCGAGAGCGGCTACGCCGAGGACGCCGCGGGCGTCGCCGACACCGTCCGGGCGGTCCTGGCCGTGGGCGCGGTCGGCGTGAACATCGAGGACGCCTCGCACGGCGGGGACGCGCCGCTGCGGCCCGTCGCCGAGCAGGCCGAGCGCCTCACGGCCGCGCGCGGCGCCGCGGACGCGGCGGGCGTGCCGCTGTTCGTGAACGCGCGGATCGACACCTATCTGCGGGGCGTGGGGGAGGGGCCGCGGGAGCGGCTCGCGCTGACCCTGGAGCGGGCGGCCGCGTTCCTCGCCGCCGGGGCCGACGGCGTCTTCGTACCGGGCGTCGTGGACCCGGAGACGGTGGCGGCCCTGGTCGCGAAGGTCGACGGGCCGGTCAACGTGATGGCGGGGCCGGGGGCACCGCCGGTGGCCCGGCTCGCCGAGCTCGGCGTCGCGCGGATCAGCGTCGGCTCGGGCATCGCGCAGGCGGCCCACGCGCTGGTGCGGGCCGCGGCGCGGGAGCTGCTCACCGAGGGGACGTACGAGTCGCTGGCGGGCGGGCTGGACTTCGGGGAGCTGAACGGGCTGTTCGGGCGGTGAAGTTCGCGGGCGCCGCGAGCTGCGCGCCCGCGAGCCGGGCGTCGGGGGGCGCTGACGGCTGACGCCGCGGTGCGCGGGGACGCGCGGCACGGGCGCGGGCGAGCCCCGGCGGTCACAGGCCTCCGGCAGCCGGCGGGTGTCCGGCATCCGGCGGGGTCAGGTGATCAGCGGAGGCCCGGGGGCAGCGGGTGCCCGGAGCTACAGGTGCCCCAGGGCCAGCGGGCGTCCCGTAGCCAGCAGGCGGCCGAGGTCACAGGCACCCCGGGGCAGCGTGCGCCACAGCGTCAGCAGGCGCCCCCGAAGGCAGCAAGCGCCCCAGAAGCAGCGAGCACCCCCAGGACCAGCAGGCGTCCCCGGACCGGCAGGCACCCGATCAGCAGGCACCCGGACCAGCAGCCCGTCCCGGAGTCAGCAGGCGTCCCGCATCAGGTCGGCCAGGTCCCGGTCCAGGTCCACGTGCCGGTGCTCCTGGCCCACCGGTACGAGGACCGTGGTGCGGTGCAGGAACCGGCGCACGTCGCCGGTGCGGACGTGCACGATGGCCGTGCCCTCGGGGGCGTGGAACTCCAGGACCGTGCGGTCGTACCCGTAGGGGCGGACCCGGACGTCGCCGTCGCCCACCGCCTGCTCCACGCCCTGCGCGAGCAGTTCGCGGGCGAACGTCCAGTGCACCTCGACGCCCTCCAGGGTCGCCGGGGCCGGGAAGCTCATGCGGACGGCGAAGGGGTCGCGCCGGTCGTAGTGGAGTGTCGCCGGGATGGTCGGCATCCGGGGCGCGGCGGCGACCAGGCGGGCCTCGACGGCTTGCTCGATGACAGTGGACAAGGCCTGCTCCCTTGACTCTGGCGACTGGACGACCGGGGTGTGCACGACCGGGGTCGGGCACTTGAATAGACGTGGGAATCGGCGAATCCGTGCACGCGCGGACCCGGTCGGACCGAGTGACCTCCGTCACCGCGTCCCCGCGAACCGCCGCGCGACACCCTCCGTCCGCCGCACGCCCGCGCGCGTACGGGCCCGCGTACGGACCTCTGGACGGCACCGGCCCGGTGGGCTAGCTTCGCCCGCCATGAGGCGCATGGGGCAGGCGGACTTCAGGGGGCGCGTGGTGCGGACGGTACGGAAGCCGGGGCGGTCGGCGGAGCGGCGTACGGGCCGCGGGGCGACCGGCCGGGCCAGGGTGCTCGGCGCGCTGGCGCTCGGTGTGACGGCGCTCGCGGCGACGGTGCTCGCCGCGCCCGGCGCCGTGGCGGCACCCGCCGCGAGCCCGGACGCCACGGGCCGGAGCGGCACGGCCCGGGGTGCGGCCTGGAGCGGCGCGGGCTCGGGCAGCGAGGGCGGGCACGGCGCGGGCTGGGACCTCAAGGACACCGGCACCGACGCCCGATTCCGGGGGCTCGCCGCCGTCAGCCGGACCACCGCGTGGGCGGCCGGGTCGCGCGGCACCGTCCTGCGCACCGCCGACGGCGGCAGGAGCTGGCGCGACGTGTCGCCGCCCGGGGCGGCCGGCCTGGAGTTCCGCGACGTCGAGGCGTTCGACGGGCGGCGGGCCGTGGTGCTCGCGATCGGCGAGGGCGAGGCGTCCCGCGTCTACCGCACCACGGACGGCGGCGCGACCTGGACCGAAGCCTTCCGCAACCCCGACCCCAAGGCCTTCTACGACTGCATGACGTTCTTCGACCGCCGCCACGGCCTGGCGGTGAGCGACCCGGTGGACGGTAAGTACCGCATGCTGTCCACCGCGGACGGCGGCCGCTCCTGGAAGGTGCTGCCGAACCAGGGCATGCCCGCCGCCCAGGACAAGGAGGCGGCCTTCGCCGCGAGCGGCCAGTGCCTGGTGAGCACGGGGCCGCGCGACGCCTGGCTGGCCACGGGCGGGGCCGCGCGCGCCCGGGTCCTCCACTCGGCCGACCGGGGCCTGACCTGGACGGTCGCCGACGCGCCGATCCCCGCGGGGGACCCGGCACGCGGCGTCTTCGGCCTGGCCTTCCGGGACCGCGCGCACGGGCTCGCGGTCGGCGGCGACTACCGGCCCGGGCAGCCGTCGCCCACGGCCTCCGCCGTGACCCGCGACGGCGGCCGCACCTGGCGGCCCTCCGCGCGCCCCGCGCCCGCCTACCGCTCCGGCGTGGCCTGGCTGCCGCACAGCCGCACCACGGCCCTCGCGGTCGGCCCCACCGGCACGGACCTCACCACGGACGCCGGGCGCACCTGGCGCACCGTCGACGACGGCTCGTACGACACCGTGGACTGCGCGCGCGACTTCGGCTGCTGGGCGGCGGGCGAGAAGGGCCGCGTGGCACGCCTGGAGCCGCGCTGACGCGCCGCCCGCGGCCCTGCCCTCGTCAGGCGGGCGGCTCCTGCCGGTACGCGGCGAGCGCCGGGGCCGTCTTCGTGGCCAGGAACTCGGTGATCCGGTACGCGCACACCCCGCCGACGACGAACGGGTCCCCGGCCGCGAGCTCCTCGATCCGCTCCCGGCTGTCCCCGACGGCGAGGATCACCCCGCCGTCACGGGGGTTCTTCCGCCCCGAGGCGAGTACGACGCCCGCGGCGTACTGCGCGTCCAGCCAGGCGACGTGCTCGGCGAGCAGGGCGTCGACGCGGTCGAGCGGGGCGGTGTAGGTCAGCTCCATGACGAACATGATCAGGAGGCTACTCCGCCCTTGCGGACGGGTTCGGGACGGGCTCCGGGCGGGTTTCGGACGGGCTCGGGACAGGTTCGGGACGGGCACCGGGCGGGTGCGGGGCAGGTGCAAGGCGGGCTCCGGGCGGGCTCGGGGCGAGTTCCGGACGGGCTCTAGGCTGGGGCTCATCATGAACACGACCGCCGTCGCCATCCCGCCCCTGCCCGCCGACTGGCCCGCCGACGAGGCGGCGGCCCGTGCCGTCCAGGACCGTCTGCGCGGCCGGGTGGTGCGCGACGAGCCGGGGCCGCCGCCCGGGGCGGGGCACGTCACGGGCGTGGACGTGGCGTACGACGACGAGCGGGACGTGGTCGCCGCGGCGGTCGTCGTCCTGGACGCGGCGGACCTCACGGTCGTGGAGGAGGCGACGGCGGTGGGCCGCGTCGCGTTCCCGTACGTGCCCGGGCTGCTGGCCTTCCGCGAACTGCCCGCCGTGCTCGCCGCCCTGGAGGCGCTCACCGCCGACCCCGGCCTGGTCGTGTGCGACGGCTACGGCGTCGCGCACCCGCGCCGCTTCGGGCTCGCCAGCCACCTCGGCGTGCTGACCGGCCGCCCCACGATCGGCGTCGCCAAGAACCCCTTCACCTTCGCGTACGAGGCCCCGGGCGCGGCGCGCGGCAGCGTGGCGCCGCTGCGCGACGGCGCGGAGGAGGTGGGCGGGGCGCTGCGCACCCGGGACGGCGTGAAGCCGGTGTTCGTGTCGGTCGGGCACCGTGTGTCCCTGGAGACCGCGTACGCCCACGTGCTGCACCTCACCCCGCGCTACCGGCTGCCGGAGACCACCCGCAGGGCGGACGCGCTGTGCCGGGCGGCCCTGCGCGAGGCGACGGGCTGAGCGCGGCGGCCGCCACCGAACGGGCCGCGCGGCGGAGCGACCGGGTCACGCCGCCACCGACCGCACCGCATAGCGCGGCGAGCGCCCGGGCCACGCGGCGACCGCCGCACCGCACCACGCGGCCCCCTAGGCACCACCCGGCCACCGGTGGAGCGTCAGCGCACCGCCGCCACCCGGAAACCGATCCCCGCCGCCGTGAGCCGCGCGGTCAGGGCCTCGCCCATGGCGACGGCGGAGGTGACCTGGCCCGCGGTCTCGGGCAGGTCGTCCAGGGCGAGGCACAGCGCTGCCTCCGCGAAGATCTTCGCGGTCTCGCCGTAGCCGGGGTCCCCGCCCGTCACCTCGGTGTACACCCGCCGCCCGCCACCCTCGCCGACGTACCGCAGCGAGAACCAGCTCTCCGCGCGCCGTGCCGCGTCCGGCCCCTCGCCCGGCTTCACCAGGCCCGACAGCAGGCGCCGCGCGGGCGGGAGCTGCGCGGCGACGAGCAGCGCCCCGGCCGCCGCGACCCCGCCCACGGCCGCGGGCAGCGATTGCACGGCGGCGTAGTGCCGGTAGCGGAAGTCCGGCCCGTAGCGCGGAAGTTCCCGCGCGGAGCGCTCGACGACCTGCGGGTCGATCGTCGGCAGCGGCAGCGCCCACGCGCCGACCTCCCCGGCGTACCGGGGCGCGCCCGGCGGCGCGTACGCCGTACGGTCCGCCGGGCGCGGCTCCAGGTGGCGCCGCTCGCGGGCGGCGGCCAGCATCTGCCGCCCGCGCGCGAGTTGCTGGAGCGCGGAGGAGAACGTCCCGCCGGAGAACCGCGCGTGCACGCGGACGAAGCCGTCAACGCGCAGCGGCACGTCCTCCGGGAGCTGGTGGACCGTGTAGCGCACCCCCAGGTCGTGCGGGACGGAGTCGAAGCCCGCGGCGTGCAGCAGGCGCGCCCCGGTCTCCCGCGCGCGGGCGTCGTGCCGTACGTACATCCGGTCCACGAACTCGGGCTCGCCGGACAGGTCCAGATAGTCCGTCCCGGCCTCCGCGCAGGCGGCCACCAGCTCCTGGCCGTACGTCAGGTACGGGCCCACGGTGGTGGCCACGACGCGGGCGGACGCGGCCAGTTCGCGCAGGGACGCCGGGTCGCCGGCGTCCGCGCGCAGCAGCGGCAGCCCGGCGCACGCGGGCCGGTCGGCGGCCAGGCGCTCCCGCAGCCGCTCCAGCTTCGCCGTGTCCCGCCCGGCGATCGCCCAGCGCACCCCCTCGGGCGCGTGCGCGGCGAGGTACTCGGCGGTGAGCGCCCCGACGAAGCTCGCCGCCCCGAAGAGCACGATGTCGTAGGGGAGTTCCCTGTCCCGCGGGCCCTGTGCGGCCCTGCTGTCCTGGGTGTTCCGGCTGCCGTTGGTGTCCCGGTTGTCGTTGCTGATGTCGCCGTCGTTGCCGGCGTTGCTGTCGGTGCTGTTACGAGTGTTCCGGGCGTCCTGGGGAGTCATGGCGGTCTTGGCACCTCTCACTCGGGTCCTGCTCGGGTGGTACGGCGTCGACGCGGACCGCTGAGGCTAGCGCGCCCGGCCGGGACCCGCGGTCACACCCCCGGCGCCCCGGACACGCCACAATCGGCTAAGCGCTTGCTCGTCCGGGGCTTGTGCGCGGTGGAACACGTTCTTAGCATCACTGGTGTTACATCGGTTGTGTCATAGCGGTGGCGGAGCGGTGTCGTAGCTGTGGCAGAGCGCTGGGGGCGCCATGACAGTGCCGCACAAGGGTGTTCGGGGGCCGCTCGACGGCGTCCGCGTGGTCGAGCTCGCGGGCATCGGCCCCGGCCCGTTCGCCGCCATGCTCCTCGCCGACCTCGGCGCGGACGTCGTGCGCGTCGACCGGCCCGGCGGCGCCGGGCTCGGCATCGACCCGGCGTACGACCTCACCAACCGCAACAAGCGCAGCGTGCTCGTCGACCTCAAGGCCCCGGACGGACCGGCCCGCGTCCTGGACCTCGTCGAGCGTGCGGACGTGCTCGTCGAGGGCTACCGGCCCGGGGTCGCCGAGCGCCTCGGTGTGGGCCCCGAGGCCTGCCACGCCCGCAACCCGCGGCTCGTCTACGGCCGCATGACCGGCTGGGGCCAGGACGGCCCGCTGGCGCCGCGCGCCGGGCACGACGTCGCGTACATCGCCGTCACCGGCACCCTCGGCATGATCGGGGAGCCCGACGAGCCGCCCACGGTCCCGGCCAACCTCGTCGGGGACTACGCGGGCGGCTCGCTGTACCTGGTGGTCGGGGTACTCGCCGCGTTGCACCACGCCCGCGCGCACGGCACCGGGCAGGTCGTGGACGCCGCGATCGTGGACGGGGCCGCGCACCTGGCCACGATGATCCACGGCATGCTCGCGGCGGGCGGCTGGCAGGACCACCGGGGCGCCAACCTCCTGGACGGCGGCTGCCCGTTCTACGGCACGTACGAGACGGCGGACGGCGGCCACATGGCCGTGGGCGCCCTGGAACAGCGGTTCTACGACGAGTTCGCGGCCCTCCTCGGGCTGGCGGAGGCCGCCGACGCGCGCGCGGACCCCGCCCGCTGGGGCGAGCTGCGCGACGCCGTCGCCGCCCGCTTCAAGACCCGTACGCGCGCCGAGTGGACGGCCGTGTTCGAGGGCTCGGACGCCTGCGTGGCACCCGTGCTCTCGCTGCGCGAGGCCCCGCACCATCCGCACCTGGCGGCCCGCGGGACCTTCACCGACCACGGCGGCCTGACCCAGCCCGCGCCCGCGCCCCGCTTCTCCGCCACGCCCACCGCCGTGCGCTCCGGGCCCGCGCGGCCGGGAGCCGACACCGAGGGCGTCGCCCGCGACTGGGACGTGCCCGCGCTGCTCGACGCCGGGACAACTTGAGCACCCTGAACACCCTGAGCACCCCGTAAAGCACGGTCCGGACAGGAACCCGCCACTTCGGCACCCGCCACGACGGAACGGATGACCATGGAACGGCAGATCTTCGACGCCGAGCACGACGCGTTCCGCGAGACCGTGCGCACCTTCCTCGCCAAGGAGGTCGTACCCCACTACGAGCAGTGGGAGCGGGACGGCATCGTCTCCCGGGGCGCGTGGCGCGCCGCGGGCAAGCAGGGACTGCTCGGGGTCGCCGTGCCCGAGGAGTACGGCGGCGGCGGGAACGCGGACTTCCGCCACGCCGTCGTGCTGGCCGAGGAGTTCACCCGGGCGGGCGCCGCGGGCCTCGCGATCGGCCTGCACAATGACATCGTCGGCCCGTACCTGACCGGCCTCGGCACCGAGGAGCAGAAGCGCCGCTGGCTGCCCGGCTTCTGCGACGGCTCGCTGATCACCGCCATCGCCATGACGGAGCCGGGCGCGGGCTCCGACCTCCAGGGCATCCGCACCACCGCCGAGGACCGGGGCGACCACTGGCTGCTCAACGGCTCGAAGACGTTCATCTCGAACGGCATCCTCGCCGACCTCGTCGTCGTGGTGGCCCGGACCACCCCGGAGGGCGGCGCGCACGGCCTGTCGCTGCTCGTCGTCGAGCGGGACATGCCGGGCTTCGAGCGCGGCCGCAACCTCGACAAGATCGGCCAGAAGGCCCAGGACACGGCGGAGCTGTTCTTCCACGACGTACGCGTGCCCAAGGAGAACCTGCTCGGCGAGCTGAACGGCGCCTTCGTGCACCTGATGACGAACCTCGCGCAGGAGCGCATGGCCATCGCCGTCGCCGGGATCGCCGCGGCCGAGCACCTGCTGGAGATCACCACGGCGTACGTCAAGGAGCGCGAGGCCTTCGGGCGGCCCCTCGGCAAGCTCCAGCACATCCGGTTCGAGATCGCCGAGATGGCCACCGAGTGCGCCGTCACCCGCGCGTTCCTCGACCGCTGCGTCGTGGATCACTCGAACGGGCAGCTCGACCCGGTGCACGCCTCCATGGCCAAGTGGTGGGCCACGGAACTCCAGAAACGCGTCGCCGACCGCTGCCTGCAACTGCACGGGGGCTATGGCTACATGGCGGAGTACCGGGTCGCGAAGGCGTTCACCGACGGCCGCATCCAGACCATCTACGGCGGCACGACCGAGATCATGAAGGAGATCATCGGCCGTGCCCTCCTCGACTGACCCGACGCGCCCCTCCCGCACGACGGCCCCGGTAGTCATGGCAGTCCTGCCGGGACCGTCAGACCCGTCAGATCCGGCAGCTCCGGTAGTCCCGGCAGACCCATCAGATCCGGCAGTCCCCGCAGACCCAGCAGTCCCCGTAGACCCCACAGGCCCTCCCCGACCTCCCCGAAAGGCGTTCCAGTGAGCTCCGAAGCGTACGTGTACGACGCGATCCGCACCCCGCGCGGCCGTGGCAAGGCGAACGGCGCCCTGCACGGCACCAAGCCGATCGACCTCGTGACCGGTCTGATGCGCGAGATCCAGCGCCGCTCCCCGGACCTCGACCCGGCGGCGGTCGACGACGTGGTCCTCGGCGTCGTCGGGCCCGTCGGCGACCAGGGGTCCGACATCGCCCGGATCGCGGCCATCGCGGCAGGGCTCCCGGACACGGTCGCCGGCGTCCAGGAGAACCGCTTCTGCGCCTCGGGCCTGGAGGCCGTCAACATGGCGGCCATGAAGGTCCGCTCCGGCTGGGAGGACCTGGTGCTGGCCGGCGGCGTCGAGTCCATGTCCCGGGTGCCGATGGCGTCCGACGGCGGCGCCTGGTTCAACGACCCCATGACCAACCTCGACACCGGCTTCGTCCCGCAGGGCATCGGCGCCGACCTCATCGCCACCCTGGAGGGCTTCTCGCGGCGCGACGTCGACGAGTACGCCGCGCTGTCCCAGGAGCGCGCCGCCACCGCCTGGAAGGAGGGCCGCTTCGAGAAGTCCGTCGTACCGGTGAAGGACCGCAGCGGCCTCACCGTCCTCGACCACGACGAGCACATGCGGCCCGGCACCACCGCCGACTCCCTCGCCAAGCTGAAGCCGTCCTTCAAGGACATCGGCGACCTCGGCGGCTTCGACGCCGTGGCGCTGCAGAAGTACCACTGGGTGGAGAAGATCGACCACGTCCACCACGCGGGCAACTCCTCCGGCATCGTGGACGGCGCCGCCCTGGTGGCCATCGGCAGCAAGGAGGTCGGCGAGCGCCACGGCCTCACCCCGCGCGCCCGGATCGTCTCCGCGGCGGTCTCCGGCTCCGAGCCCACCATCATGCTCACCGGGCCCGCCCCGGCCACCCGCAAGGCCCTCGCCAAGGCCGGTCTGACCATCGACGACATCGACCTCGTCGAGATCAACGAGGCCTTCGCCGCGGTGGTCCTGCGCTTCGTCAAGGACATGGGGCTGAGCCTCGACAAGGTCAACGTCAACGGCGGCGCGATCGCCCTCGGGCACCCTCTCGGCGCCACCGGCGCGATGATCCTCGGCACCCTCGTCGACGAACTGGAACGCCAGGACAAGCGGTACGGCCTCGCCACGCTGTGCGTGGGCGGGGGCATGGGCATCGCCACGATCGTCGAGCGGCTGTAGGGCTCGGCGCCCCGGTTTCGCGCCGCGGCTCCGCGCCCTGGCTTCGCGCTGCGGCTTCGCGCCCTGGCTTCGCGCTGCGGCTTCGCGCCCCGGTTTCGCGCCGCGCGGTTCGGGGTGTGTCGCCGGCCGCGGGTGCGTCGTGGTCGCTCGCGCAGTTCCCCGCGCCCCTGAAAACGCACTCCGTGCGCCCCTCAGGCCGGCGAACCGCGCGACCGGCCCCCACCGGTGGCGTAGACCCGCCCTCCTCCATTCCGCCTGCCACAGACTTCACGGAGACACCGACATGACCGCAAGCACCACCATCCGCTGGGAACAGGACGACACCGGCGTCGTCACGCTCGTCCTGGACGACCCCGACCAGTCCGCGAACACCATGAACCAGGCGTTCAAGGACTCCATCATCGCGATCGCCGACCGCGCCGAGGCCGAGAAGGACTCCATCCGCGGGATCGTCTACACCTCCGCCAAGAACACCTTCTTCGCGGGCGGCGACCTCAAGGAGATGATCCAGGTCGGCCCCGAGAACGCCCAGGTGGCGTTCGACACCGGCACCGCCATCAAGAACGCGCTGCGCCGCATCGAGACGCTCGGCAAGCCGGTCGTCGCCGCCCTGAACGGCGCGGCCCTCGGCGGCGGTTACGAGATCGCGCTGGCCAGCCACCACCGGATCGCGCTCGACGCGCCCGGCAGCAAGATCGGCCTGCCCGAGGTCACGCTCGGCCTGCTGCCCGCGGGCGGCGGCGTCACCCGCACCGTCCGCCTCATGGGCATCGCCGACGCCCTGCTGAAGGTGCTGCTCCAGGGCACCCAGTACAACCCGAAGCGCGCCCTGGAGAACGGCCTGGTGCACGAGCTGGCCGCCACCCCCGAGGAGATGCTGGAGAAGGCCCGCGCCTTCATCGACGCCCACCCCGAGTCCCAGCAGCCCTGGGACGTGCCCGGCTACCGCATCCCGGGCGGCACCCCGGCCAACCCCAAGTTCGCCGCCAACCTCCCGGCCTTCCCGGCCAACCTGAAGAAGCAGCTCAACGGCGCCCCCTACCCGGCCCCGCGCAACATCCTCGCGGCCGCCGTCGAGGGCGCCCAGGTCGACTTCGAGACCGCGCTGACCATCGAGGCCCGGTACTTCACCGAGCTCGTCACCGGCCAGACCTCGAAGAACATGATCCAGGCGTTCTTCTTCGACCTCCAGGCCGTCAACTCCGGCGCCAACCGCCCCAAGGGCGTCGAGCCGCGCCAGGTCCGCAAGGTCGCCGTCCTCGGCGCCGGGATGATGGGCGCGGGCATCGCCTACTCCTGCGCCCGCGCGGGGATCGACGTCGTCCTCAAGGACGTCTCCGCCGAGGCCGCGGCCAAGGGCAAGGGCTACTCGGAGAAGCTGTGCGCGAAGGCCGTCTCCCGCGGCCGCACCACCCAGGAGAAGGCGGACGCGCTGCTCGCCCGCATCACGCCCACCGCCGACGCGGCCGACCTCGCGAACTGCGACGCCGTCATCGAGGCGGTCTTCGAGGACACCGCGCTCAAGCACAAGGTGTTCCAGGAGGTCCAGGACGTCGTCGCGCCCGACGCGCTGCTGTGCTCCAACACCTCCACGCTGCCCATCACCCAGCTCGCCGAGGGCGTCACCCGGCCCGCCGACTTCATCGGCCTGCACTTCTTCTCGCCCGTCGACAAGATGCCGCTCGTCGAGATCATCAAGGGCGAGCGCACCGGCGAGGAGGCACTGGCCCGTGCCTTCGACCTCGTCCGGCAGATCAACAAGACGCCCATCGTCGTCAACGACTCGCGCGGCTTCTTCACCTCGCGCGTCATCGGCCACTTCATCAACGAGGGCGTCGCGATGGTCGGCGAGGGCATCGAGCCCGCCTCCGTCGAACAGGCCGCCGCCCAGGCCGGCTACCCCGCGAAGGTCCTCTCCCTGATGGACGAGCTGACCCTCACGCTGCCCCGCAAGATCCGCAACGAGACCCGGCGCGCCGTCGAGGAGGCGGGCGGCACCTGGGCCGTCCACCCCGCCGAGGCCGTCATCGACCGCATGGTCGACGAGTTCGGCCGCCCCGGCCGCAGCGGCGGCAAGGGCTTCTACGACTACGGCGACGACGGCAGGCGCACCGGCCTGTGGCCGGGCCTGCGCGAGCACTTCACCAAGCCCGGGTACAGCATCCCGTTCGAGGACATGAAGGAGCGGATGCTGTTCGCCGAGGCGCTCGACACCGTGCGCCTCCTGGAGGAGGGCGTCCTCACCTCGGTCGCCGACGCCAACATCGGCTCCATCCTCGGCATCGGCTTCCCGGGCTGGACCGGCGGCGTGCTCCAGTACATCAACGGCTACGACGACGGCGCCGGCCTGCCCGCGTTCGTGGCCCGCGCGCGGGAGCTCGCCGAGCGCTACGGCGAGCGGTTCACGCCGCCCGCGCTGCTCGTGCAGAAGGCGGAGCGCGGCGAGACATTCCGCGACGGCTGAGGCGCCCCAGGCGCGTGTGGGGGAGTGGCCGCGGGCCCGGCGAGCAGGTGCTCAGGACCGCGAGCAGGGGCTCAAGGCCCCGGCCAGGTGCTCAAGGCTCCGGCCAGGGGCTCAGGACTCCGTGAGCCACTCCCTCAGCTCCTCCTTCAGCGACCGCTGGAACGCCGTGACCAGCGCCTGCACCACCAGCGGCTGCATGTGCGCCGAGAGCGACCTCATCGCCGCCACGTGCCCGGGGTCGCTCTCGCGCTCGCGGTAGGGGTCCCACACCTCGTCCCGGAAGAGCCGCGACAGCTCACGCGCCGCCGAGCGCGTGTGCTCCATCAGTACGGTGCGCGCGGCCAGGATGGTCTCGTGCGCGATCGGTACGTCGAGCAGCCGCACCCCGAGCCGCAGCAGCCCGGGGTCCACCCGGCAGCGGTCCGCCGCCGCGTCGTACGCGACGACGCCCATCGCCGCCAGGCGCTCCACGTCCTCCGCCGCCAGGGCCCGTCCCGCCCGGCGCTCCAGCTCCGCCCGGGACATCTCCTCCGCGCCCTCCGGCGCCCACGAGGCCACCACCGCGCGGTGGATGGCCAGGTCGTGCGCGCTCAGGTCCGGCGGCAACTGCTCCAGATACCGCTCGATGGCCGCGAGCGTCATGCCCTGGTGCTGCAACTCCTCGATGAGGGCGAGCCGGGAGAGGTGCCCGGGGCCGTAGAGCCCCACCCGGCGCGGACCGATCACGGGCGGCGGCAGCAGGCCCTTGGTGCTGTAGAAGCGGATGGTGCGCACCGTGACGCCCGCGCGCGCGGCCAGCTCGTCCACCGTGTACGTCGCCGCGGCGGACGCGCCCGCCGCGCCTTCCGCGCTCCCCGCGTACGCCGCCGGGGACGCGACCGCGGCGGCGTGGCCCGCCACGTCTCCGGGGTCGGCGCCGTCCGCCGCGTCCGCCGCGCCAGCCGCGTCCTCCACGACGTCGGCCGTCGCTTCGTCGGCGGATGCCTCCGTGTCCGTCGCCATGGCGGTGCGTCGCCTCCCCGGTCGTGCGGCAATGCGGTGCAACAGTATTGCTGTACCACCGCCGCTGTGAAAGCCTCCGGGGCAGTCACGCCACGTAGCCGATGACGAACCGACGGTACGAGCCGACGGTACGACCGACGGTGCCAGGAGGCGGTTCCATGACCACGACCCGGCGGCTTCCCGGGAACCCCGGCGACACCACCTTCCCCGCCCTGCTGCTCCGCAACGCCGAGGACCACCCCGGCGGGCCCGCGCTCTCCTGGCGCGAGGGCGCCGCGTGGACCACGCTCACCTGGGCCGAGGTGCGGCGCGAGGTCGCCCTGCTCGCCGCCGGGTACGCGGCGCTCGGCGTCCGCCGCGGCGAGCACGTCCTCATGATGATGGCCAACCGTCCCGAGCACTGGCTCAGCGACCTCGCCCTGACGCACCTCGGCGCCGTGCCCGTCACCGTGTACGGCACCTCGGCACCCGAGCAGGTCGCCCACATCGCCGGCACAGCCGCGCCCGCGTGGCCGTCGTCGAGGGCGCGGGCGAACTGGCCCGCTGGGAGCCGCTGCTCTCCGACGCCGGGGTGCGCCTCGCGCACCTGGTCGTCGTCGACCCGGCCGCCGCGGGCGACCACCGCTCCTACGCGTCGGTGCGTGCGAGCGGGGCCCGGCTGCACCGCACCGAGGTCTTCGAGAAGACCTGGCGCGAGGTCCGCGCCACCGACCCGCTGACCGTCGTCTACACCTCCGGCACCACCGGCGACCCCAAAGGCGTGTGCCTCACCCACCGCGGCGTCCTGCACGACGCCGTCCGCGTCGCCGAGACCACCGGCCTGGCGGTGCCCTCCGGCCACCTCTGCTACCTGCCGTTCGCCCACATCGCGGAGCGCATGCTCGGCATCTACCTGCCGCTGTACCGCGCGTCCCGGGTGTACCTGTGCGACGACCCGGCCAAGGTCGCCGAGGCGGCGCGGGAGCTGCGCCCCGAGCAGTTCTTCGGGGTCCCGCGCGTGTGGGAGAAGCTCGCCGCGTCCTTCCGGGCGGCCCTCGCCGGCCTGCCCGAGGAGCGGCGGCGCGCCGTGGAGGCCGCCACCGGCACGGCCCGCGCGCACGTGGCCTGCCGTGAGCGCGGCGAGACCCCGCCCCCCGACCTGGATGCGGCGTACCGCGAGGCCAAGAAGCGCGTGCTCGACCCGCTGCTCGCGTACGCCGGACTCGACCGGCTGAGCCGGGCGGCGAGCGCCGCGGCGCCGATGCCGGTGGAGGTGGCCCGGTTCTGGGCGGGCTTCGGCGTGGTGATCATGGACGCCTGGGGGCTGAGCGAGACGAGCGGCGTGGTCACGGCGAACAGCCCGGAGGCGTTCCGGCTGGGCTCGGTGGGCAGACCACTGCCCGGCGTGGAGTTACGCATCGCCGGCGACGGGGAGATCCTCGTCCGCGGCGACATCGTGTGCGAAGGCTATCTGCGGGCCGACGGCGGCCTCGACGACGTGCGCGACGCGGACGGCTGGTTCGCCACCGGCGACGTCGGGCGGCTCGACGAGGACGGCTTCCTGTGGCTCACCGACCGCAAGAAGGAGCTGATCGTCACCTCCACCGGCAAGAACGTCGCCCCCGCGCTGGTCGAGTGCGCCCTGAAGGAGCACCCCCTCGTCGGCCAGGCCCTGGTGTACGGCGACGGCCGCTCGTACCTGGTGGCGCTGCTCGTCCTGGACCCGGAGACGGCCGCGGCCTGGGCCGCCGCACGCGGCATCGAGGGAGATCCGGGGGCCAGCCCCGAGGTCCGGGCGGAGGTCGCCCGCGCCGTCGAGGCGGCCAACGCGCGCCTCAACCGCACCGAGCAGATCAAGCGCCACCTGCTGCTGACCGAGGAGTGGGGCCCGGAGACCGGCGAGCTCACCCCCACGCTGAAACTGCGCCGCCGGGTCGTCACAGCGAAGCACCGCCACCTCATCGAGAGCCTTTACACCGCGTGACCCATGGATGTACATGTGGCTCTCACCATGTGAGAAGTACCGCTATGTGACGTGCGCCACCGCGTTTCGGGCGTTGCGTAAGGGAAGGTGTCGGGTCGGTCCGTGGTGCGTCAGGGGTACTGCGGGCCCGAGCACATCCGGACCCCGGGAGCTCTTTCCGGGCACCACAGAGTGGACCTTCCACGTGAGCAACGACGCCGTAGACACGGCCGTGGACGCCAGCCGCACCGCTGCGTCCCAGGCCCCCGCGGACGCGGGCGACGCCGGTTACAGCAAGGACCTCAAGGCCCGCCACGTCAACATGATCGCCATCGGTGGCGCGATCGGCACCGGCCTCTTCCTCGGGGCGGGTGGCCGCCTCCACTCGGCGGGCCCCGCGCTCGCCCTCGCCTACCTCGTGTGCGGCGTCATCGCGTTCTTCGTCGTACGCGCCCTCGGCGAGATGGTCCTTTACCGGCCCTCGTCCGGCTCCTTCGTCAGTTACGCGCGCGAGTTCCTCGGCGAGAAGGGCGCCTACGTCGCCGGCTGGATGTACTTCCTCAACTGGTCGACGACCTGCATCGCCGACATCACGGCGATCGCCCTCTACACGCACTACTGGAGTTTCTTCACCGACATCCCGCAGTGGGTGCTCGCGCTGATCGCCCTCGCCGTCGTCCTCGCGGTGAACCTGATCTCGGTGAAGTACTTCGGCGAGATGGAGTTCTGGTTCGCGATCATCAAGGTCGCGGCGCTCGTCGCGTTCATGTTCATCGGCATCTTCCTGGTGGCGACGCAGCACGACGTGGGCGGCGAGACGCCCGGCCTGAGCATGATCACCGATCACGGCGGCTTCCTGCCGAACGGCGTCATGCCGGTCGTGATCGTCCTCCAGGGCGTCGTCTTCGCGTACGCCTCCCTGGAGCTGGTCGGCGTCGCGGCGGGCGAGACCAAGGACCCGCAGAAGGTCGTGCCGCGCGCCGTGAACTCGATCATGTGGCGCGTGGGCCTGTTCTACGTCGGCTCGGTCGTGCTGCTCGCGCTGCTGCTGCCGGGGTCGGTGTACTCGGCCGACCAGAGCCCGTTCGTGACGGTCCTGTCCAAGATCGGCGTCTCGGGCGCCGGCGACGTGATGAACTTCGTCGTCCTGACCGCCGCCATGTCCTCGCTGAACTCCGGCCTGTACTCCACCGGCCGCATCCTGCGCTCCATGGCGATGGCGGGCTCCGCGCCGAAGTTCACCGCGAAGATGAACCGCAACCACGTGCCCTACGGCGGCATCCTGCTCACCGCGAGCATCGGCGTCCTCGGCGTCGCGCTGAACCGGGTGGTCCCGGACCAGGCGTTCGAGATCGTCCTGAACGTCGCCTCGCTCGGGATCATCGGCACCTGGATCAGCATCATGGTCTGCCACCTGGCGTTCGTGAAGCGGGCCAAGGAGGGGCACATCACCCGGCCGTCGTTCCGGCTGCCCGGCAGCGGCGTCACGGAGTACGTCACCATCGCCTTCCTGCTGGCCGTGCTCGGTCTGATGTGGAAGGACGCGGAGGTCGGGCGCAAGACGCTGTTCCTGATTCCGGTGGTGGCCGCGGCGCTCGTGGTCGGCTGGTACGGGATCAGGCGCAAGGCCGACCGCGAGGCAGCCGCCCTCACCAAGTAACCGGGCCTCCACCCCGGCCCCCGGGGCCCGGCCCCGCTGGGCCCCAGGCCTGCCCCGGGGCTTCGCGCGACCTCCGGCTTCCCTGGGCTCAGCCCTGGCCCATACGAGGCCACCGGGCCTTCGCCTCTACGCCGACGGGCGGCACCCCACGCGGGTGCCGCCCGTCAACGTGTCTGCGGCGGCCTCAGCAGGCCTTTCCCACCCACCCGCCCGTACCGCCCCGGTGAGTAGGCCGGGCCTGTCCGGCGCCCCGGCGCCAGGCCTCGCGGCAGCGTCACAGGGGCTTTCCCACCCGCCCACCCGTACTGCCCTGGCGAGCAGGCCCGGCCTGCCCACCGCCCCGGCGCCAGGCCTCGCGGCAGCGTCACAGGGGCTTTCCCACCCGCCCGCCCGTACTGCCCTGGTGAGCAGGCCGGGCTTGTCCGGCGCCCCGGCGGTGACTCTCGCGGCAGCGTCGCAAACCTTTCCCACCCGCCCGCCCGTACTGCCCCGGCGAGCGGGCCCGGGTCAGCCCCACCCATCCGCAGCCCTGATCGCCCCCCTCGCGGCGGCGTAGGGGTTCCCGCCCGTCCGCCCCGGAAGGGGCGGGTGGGCGGGGGGACATCCGTCGCGGAGCGGCGGATCAGCGGACTACCACTCCAGTGATGGACGAAGGCGTACCCGAGCCCGGGAGGCCCGGGTGAAGCGAACTGCGTCCGAGCCCACCGCAGGCTGCCCGGCCTGCCCGTCCGCCCCGGAAGGGGCGGGCGGGCGGGGGGACATCCGTCGCGGAGCGGCGGATCAGCGGGCCACCACCCCAGCGACGGACGAAGGCGAACCCAAGCAGGAGCAAGCCCGAGCGACCCAGGCAGCCTGAGCAGGCCCGAGCAAGCCCGAGCGATCCGGGCAAACCCGAGCAGAGCGAACCGCGCCCCAGCCCGCCGCAGGCGGCCCGCCCCGCCCGCTCGCCCCGGGAAGGGGCGGGCGGGGCAGGGTGGGGAACATCCCTCGCGCAGCCCCGGGCCAGGGGCCCCCAGGCCAGGAGCGGCCGAGGGCCGGTGGAGGCGCCGGGGGGCAGGGGGGTCAGTGGTGGTCGTGGGCGGTGTTCGTTGCGGCGATCTTCTTCCAGGACTTCGGCTTCGCCGGAGCCTTCTCCCCCGCGGCCAGGGCAACCCCCGCCCCCCGCGCGGCCGGAGCGCCCGGCTTGCCCGCCTTGTACAGCCACGTCTCGAAGAGCCCGCTCAGCGGCTTGCCGCTGACCTCCTCGGCGTAGGACACGAAGTCCCGCACGCTCGCGTTGCCGTGGGCCCGCTCCGTGGGCCAGCCCTTCAGGATCTCGAAGAAGGCCTTGTCGCCGACCTTGTTCCGCAGCGCCTGCAGGGCGAGGGCCCCGCGGTCGTACACGGCGACGTGGAACTGGTTGTCGGGGCCCGGGTCACCCGGCTTGACCTGCCAGAAGGGGTCGTTCGCGGCGCGCGAGGCGTAGGTGTAGTCGGCCAGCTCCTGCGCCGTGCCCTCGCCCTCCTTCTCGGACCACAGCCACTGGCTGTAGCGCGCGAAGCCCTCGTTGATCCAGATGTCCTTCCAGTTCTCCACGGAGACGCTGTCGCCGTACCACTGGTGGGCCAGCTCGTGCACGACGATGGAGACGTTCGAGCCGTTGGCGAAGGCCCGGGGGCCATAGAACGGTCGTGTCTGGGTCTCCAGGGCGTAGCTCGCGGGGACGTTCGGGACGTAGCCGCCGAGGGCGTTGAAGGGGTACGGGCCGAAGAGGGTCTCCAGCCACTCGGCGACCTCGGTGGTGCGCTCGATGCTGGCGCGGGCGGCGCCCGCGTTGTCGCCGAGGTCCTTGCTGTAGGCGTTCAGGACGGGCAGGCCGTTCTCGGTTTTGTCCGTCGTGATGTCGAATTTGCCGACGGCGAGCGTCGCCAGGTACGGCGCCTGCGGCTTGTTGGAGCGCCAGTCGAAGCGGGTCCAGCCGAGGCGCGAGGTCTGCCGCTGGAGCACGCCGTTGGAGATGGCCTGGGAGCCGTCCGGCACGGCCACCGACACGTCGAACGTGGCCTTGTCGCGCGGGTGGTCGTTGGCGGGGAACCACCAGGCCGCCGACTCCGGCTCCTGCGCGGCGACGCCCCCGTCGGGCGTGCGCTGCCAGGCGGTGAAGCCGTGTATCTTCACCTCGGACGGCTTGCCCGCGTACCGCACGACGATCGTCACGGAACTGCCCTTCGGCAGCCCCGACTTGGGCGTGATCTCCAGCTCCTGCTCGCCGGAGCGCGTGAACGACGCCTTCTTGCCGTTGACGCGCACCTCGCTCACCTTGAGGCCGAAGTCCAGGTTGAAGCGCGACAGGTCCTGCGTGGTGGTGGCGGAGATCGTCGCCGTGCCCTCCAGCAGGTCCGTCTTCGGCTGGTACTTCAGGCGCAGGTCGTAGTGCGAGACGTCGTAGCCGCCGTTGCCGTGGTCCGGGTAGTAGGAGTCGCCCACGCCCGGGGCCCCGGGCGTGAAGTCGGCCGCCGTCGCCGGGATCGCAAGGAGGAGGGAGGCGGCGAGCGCGCCCGGGGCGATGAGTCTGCTGCGGTGCACGTGTATCTCCAAGTGGGTTGGCGGTGCGGGTCGATCGCGTCCGGCGGCGGCCCCGGTCGGAGACTGCGCGCCGGGCACCTCACGATGCGGACGACCCTATTGAGCCCCGCCACTCCCGGTCATGTCCATGGCCGCATATGTCACACGATCGCCATTCGGCCGACATGTGCGACCATGACCGACGCACCTTTCACCACCGCGCGCCGCCCGCGCCACGAGCCCCGTACGGCCCTCTTTCCGGCCGCTGTTGACCGGTGTACCTTCCGCGCCATGCCGATACGCGCGCGCACCCGCCTGCCGATGTGGAGAACGCTCTCGACCGCGGCCCTCACCGCCCTGCTCGCCACCCTCGTGTCCCCGGGCGCCGCGCGGTCCGCGCCCGGCGCCCCGGCCGCGTACGACAAGCCCCGGGAGAGCAGACCCGTCCACTCCTACGCGGACGCGATACGCGAGTCCGTGTGGGTGGACACCGGCCTCGACGGCGACGCGGACGGCACGGCCGACCGCGTCGCCGTCGACGTCGTCCGGCCCCGCGAACCCGCCGCGCGGGGGCGGAAGATCCCCGTCATCATGGACGCCAGCCCGTACTACGCCTGCTGCGGCCGCGGCAACGAGAGCCAGAAGAAGACGTACGACGCGCAGGGCAGGCCGGTGCGGTTCCCGCTGTACTACGACAACTACTTCGTGCCCCGCGGCTACGCGTACGTCGCCGTCGACCTCGCAGGGACGAACCGCTCCACGGGCTGCGTCGACGTCGGCGGGCGCTCCGACGTCCGGTCCGCCAAGGCCGTCGTCGACTGGCTGGGCGGCCGGGCCCGCGCGTACACCGCGCCCACCGGCGGCGAGCGCGTGCGCGCCACCTGGACCAACGGCCGCACCGGCATGATCGGCAAGAGCTACGACGGCACCGTCGCCAACGGCGTCGCCGCGACCGGCGTCAGGAACCTGAGGACCATCGTGCCGATCGGCGCCATCTCCTCCTGGTACGACTACTACTTCGCCAAGGGCGCCCCCCTGTTCAACAGCGGCCCCGACGGTCTGGCCCGCGCCGTGGAGAGCCCCGAGGGCCGCGCCCGCTGCGGCCACGTGAAGCAGCGGCTCGTCGAGGGCGCGCCCCGCAGCGGCGACTGGACCCCGCTGTGGACCGAGCGCGACCACGTGCCCGACGCCCGCAAGGTGCGGGCCAGCGTGTTCGCCGTGCACGGCATGCAGGACCTGAACGTGCGCATGAAGCACTTCGGGCAGTGGTGGGAGGCCCTCGGCGAGGCGGGCGTGCAGCGCAAGCTGTGGCTGAGCCAGGCCGGCCACGTCGACCCCTTCGACTTCCGCCGCGCCGACTGGGTGCGCACCCTGCACCGCTGGTTCGACCACGAACTCCTCGGCTACGCCAACGGCGTCGACCGCGAACCCATGGCCGACATCGAGCGCGCCCCCGACCGCTGGACCACCGACCGCAGTTGGCCGCCGCGCGCCACGGACACCGTCACGCTCCGCCCGGCCAAGGGCGCCGCCCCCGGCGTCGGCACCCTCGGCACCCGCCCCGGCAAGGGCACCGAGACCTTCACGGACGACCGGCGCGTCGGCGAGATCGCATGGGTCTCCGCCATCGACGTCCCCACGTCGTCCAAAGCGGGCTTCACCACCCGGCCGCTCGCCCGCGACCTGCGCCTGTCCGGCTCCTCCACGGTCACCGTCACCGTGACGCCCTCGGCCCCGACCGCGCACCTGACCGCCGTCCTCGCCGACATCGGCCCCGCCACCATCCGCGACTACGCGCACGACGACGAAGGCATCACCACGCTGCCCGGGCGCAGTTGCTGGGGCGCGAGCACCCCCGGCGACAGCTCCTGCTTCAAGGACACCGTCGCCAGGACCGCCGCCGTCGGCTTCACCGTCTTCAGCCGCGGCTGGGCCGACGTCGGCCACCACGCCGACCCGCACCACGGCCGCCCGCTCACCCCGGGCAAGCCCGTCACCCTCACCCTCGACCTCGCCGCGAGCGACCACGTCGTACCGAAGGGCCACCGGCTCGCGCTCGTCATCGGCGGCACCGACCGCAACCTGATCACCCCGCCCGCCGACACCCCGACCCTCACCGTCGACCTCGCCCGGACCACCGCCCGCCTGCCGCTCGTCGGCGGCGCCAAGGCCTTCGCCACCGCCCCGGGCGCCACCGGCACCCCCGCGCCGGGCGCGTCCCGCCTCGACGGCGTCGCCCCCGCACGCCCGATCGTCCCCGTACCGGGAGGCCGTACCTCATGACACCCCGCATCCGCGCGCTCGCCCTCGCCGCTGCCTGCGCCGCGCTCGCCGCCCCGCTCCTGGCGGCCCCCGCCCAGGCCGCCCCGGGCGCCGCCCCGGTTCCGCCGCGCACCGGCTTCGAGGAGAGCAACGGCGCGCGCTGGACCAGCCAGCCGGAGGAGCAGCGGCTGCTCGCGACCGTCGACAAGGCGAGCGACCGGGTCTCCGTCTCCCGCATCGGCACCACCGGGCAGAACCGGCCCCTCCAGCTCGTCCGCGTCGGCGAACGCCGCACCGCGAGCACCGTGCTGCTCGTGTGCAGCCAGCACGGCGACGAGCCCTCCGGACGCGAGGCCTGCCTCAGCACCGTGCGCGACCTCGCCTACGCCAAGGACAGGGCCACCCGACGGTTCCTGTCCCGCACCACCCTGCTCGTGATACCCACCGCCAACCCCGACGGCCGCGCCGCCGACACCCGCGGCAACGCCGACGGCGTCGACATCAACCGCGACCACCTCGCCCTGAAGACCGCCGAGGGCCGCGCGATGGCCGCCGTCGTCCGCGACCGGAAACCCGACGCGATCTACGACCTGCACGAGTACGGGGCCACGCCCCCGTACTACGACAAGGACCTGTTCGACCTGTGGCCGCGCAACCTCAACACCCACGACGCGGTGCACCGGGAGGCCAAGACCCTGTCGGGGTCCTACGTCCGCCCCGCCGCGACCGCCGACGGCCACACCGTCGGCACGTACGGCATCTGGACCGACCCCGTCACGGGCGAGCCGGTCAAGCAGGTCGCGGGCGACGGCCAGGAGCGCATCCTGCGCAACATGTCCGGCATCAAGCACGCCGCGGGCCTGCTCATCGAGAGCCGCGTCGACCCCCTCACGGACGCCGAGAAGAACGACCCGGCCCTCAACAACCGCCGCCGCGTCCACTCCCAGCTCTCCGCGCTGAAGGGCCTGTTCCGCTACGCCGACGCGCACCGGTGGCACCTGGAGGCCGCGACGACCGCCGCGCGCCTCGCGGGCCTGCGCGACCGGGGCCCCGTCTACCTCGGCGGCGCCGACAACGACCCCGCCGAGCCCGGCGAGATCCTCCAGGACCCGGCCTGCGGCTACCGGCTCACCAAGGAGCAGTACGCCGAGGTCGGCGACGAGCTGGGCCTGCACGGCGTGACCGTGCGCCGCGGCGGCGACGGCGGCGTGCTCGTACCGCTGCGGCAGTCCGCGCGCGCCCTGGTTCCGCTGCTGCTCGACGGCCGGGCGCCCTACCACCTCGTCAGCGGGCGGCCCGACACCGCCTGTTGAGCTCTCTCCTGGCATGTCGCATGTGGTAGGGGGTTACGGGAGAAGAGAAACCGACGATCAGTCAGTCCGTGACCGCCGCGCGAAAGGTGCCACTTGTGACGCAGGAACCCCAGAAGCCGGACGCCGGAGGAGGCCCGCCCCTGTCGGTGGGGGGCCACTCCGGCGGCCGCCCACCCCAGACCGACCGGATCGTGTTCGGCGTCACGGCCGTGCTCACCCTCGCCTTCGTGGTGTGGGGCGGCGTCGCCACGGACAGCCTCGAGAACGTCTCGTCGGACATGCTCGAAGGCCTCATCCACAACGGCGGCTGGGCCTTCATGCTCGCCGCGACGGGCTTCGTGGTCTTCGCCCTGTGGCTCGCCGTCAGCCGGTACGGCAAGATCACGCTGGGCCAGGAGGGCGAGGAGCCCGAGTTCCGCACCGTGTCCTGGGTCGCGATGATGTTCAGCGCGGGCATGGGCATCGGCCTGATGTTCTACGGGGTGAGCGAGCCCCTCGCCCACTTCACCACGCCGCCGCCCGGCACCGACCCCGCCGACGACGCCGCCGCCATGGAGGTCTCCATGGCGACGACGCTGTTCCACTGGACGCTCCACCCCTGGGCGATCTACGCCGTCGTGGGCCTCGCCATCGCGTACAGCACCTTCCGGCGGCGCCGGCGGCAGACCATCAGCTCCGTGTTCGTCCCGCTCATCGGCGAGAAGCACGCCCACGGCGCGTGGGGCCGGGTCATCGACATCCTCGCCATCTTCGCCACCCTCTTCGGCTCCGCCGCCTCCCTCGGCCTCGGCGCGCTCCAGATCGGCAGCGGCTTCGAGGAACTGGACTGGATGGACGACGCCGGCACGGGCCTGCTTGTCGCCATCATCGCGGTCCTGACCGTCGCGTTCGTGGCGTCCGCGGTGTCCGGTATCGAGAAGGGCATCCAGTGGCTGTCGAACATCAACATGGTGCTCGCGCTGCTCCTGGTCCTCTTCGTGTTCGTCGCGGGCCCGACCGTCATCATCCTCGACCTGGTGCCCACCTCCGTCGGCTCCTACCTGAACGAACTGCCCCAGCTCATCGGCCGTACCGAGGCGTCCAGCGGGGAAGGCGTCTCGGACTGGCTGGGGAGCTGGACGGTCTTCTACTGGGCCTGGTGGATCTCCTGGACGCCGTTCGTCGGCATGTTCATCGCCCGCATCAGCCGGGGCCGTACGATCCGGCAGTTCGTGGGCGGCGTCATCCTGGTGCCGAGCACGGTCAGCCTGCTGTGGTTCGCCGTCTTCGGCGGCAGCTCGATGCACGTGAAGCAGGACGGCGGCCTCAAGGGCGACGACACCCCGGAGGCCCAGCTCTTCGGCCTGCTGCACGAGTACCCGATCGCCACCGTCACGAGCCTGCTCGTGATGATCCTCGTCGGCATCTTCTTCGTGTCCGGCGCGGACGCCGCGTCCATCGTCATGGGCACGCTCTCCCAGAAGGGCTCCATGGAGCCCGGCCGCCTGATCGTGATCTTCTGGGGCGTGGTCACCGGCGCGGTCGCCGCGATCATGCTGCTCATCGGCGACGGCAAGGACAACGCCCTCACCGGCCTGCAGAACCTGACGATCCTCGTGGCCGCGCCCTTCACCCTGGTCATGATCGGCATGTGCGTGGCCCTGATGCGGGACCTGCGGCACGACCCCCTCATCGTGCGCGGCGAGCACGGCATCGAGGCCGTGGAGCGCGCCGTCATCGCCGGACACGAGCAGTACGAGGGCGAGTTCGAGATCCAGATCAAGCCGGCGGAGGACACCGACGACGGCACGGACACCGCCCCCGGCACCGGGGGCGGTGGTCCCTCCGGCGGTACTGACGGCGAGCCCGACGGCGGCCCCGCCGACGGCACGGGCCCGGGGAGCGGCGCACCGCCGCAGCCCGATCCCGTGCGCTGAGCGGGAGCCGGGCGGGGCCCGGCGGGACGAAGCGAGTGCGGGCGGGGTGCGCCATGCGGGGCGCACCCCGCCCGTCGCGGTGTCGGGCCTGTTCCGGGCTCCGCCTGTTCCGGGGTCCGCCTGTTCCGGGCCCTGCCCGTTTCGGGCTCCGCTCGTTCCGGGCCCTGCCCGTGCGGGGCCCTGCCTGTTCCCGGCCCCGAAAGGCTCGCGGCCCTTGGTGCGGGTCCGTCCTTCGCTGGGGCGAGCCGTCGCAGGGCCGATGTGTGCTGGGGCTGACCTGTCGCGGGTCCGACGCGTGCTGGGCCTGACCCGTGCCGGGGGCCAACCGGTGCCGGGTCCGCTCGTGTGTCGGGCATGTCCTGTGTCGGCCCCGGCTCTGCCGGGGGCCCGCTCGCCTCGGGCCCCGTCCGGCTCGGTCACGAGGTCTGGTGAGCCGTGAGGGGCGCCCGTTGCGGTGTCCGGCCTGTTCCGGGCCCCGCCCGTTCCAGGTTCCGCCTGCCTCACCGCGCCCGATGCGCGTTCGTTCGCCCGTCACAGGGGCGAACCGTCGCAGCACCGACTCGTGCCAGGACCGGCTCGGGCCGCCCCGCGCCCGAGCCCACCCGCGCCCGAGCCCACCCGCGCCCGAGCCGAACCCCGCCAGGGCCGGACCGTGGCAGACCGGCCCGTGCCGGGGCCCGGCCCTGTGCCGGGGCCCGCCCCTGGCGTCAGCCCCGGTCTCCCGCGTCAGCCCCGGTCTCCGCCGGGGCCCGGGCGCCTCAGGCCCCGTCCGGCTCCGTCGCCAGGCGGGACGCCTCCTGGGCGCAGCCCCAGGCGACCGTGATGCCCGCGCCGCCGTGTCCGTAGTTGTGCACCACCCGCCCGCCGTGCGCGCGCTCGCGCTCGCGCTCCAGGCGTACGGCGGGCCGGGCGGGCCGCAGTCCCACCCGGTGGCCGATGATCCGCGCTCCGGCGATCTCCGGGCGCACCCGGGCGCAGCGCGCCACGATCGCCTCCGCGACCGCCGGGTCCGGTGTGAGCGACCAGTCGCCGTCGTCGGCCGTGCCGCCCAGGACGAGGCCGCCGGGCTGCGGCAGGAAGTACGTCGTGTCCTGCGACGCGTGGTCCGCGGCCGTGAACCACGTACGGATCCCCGGGTTCTCCACCACGACGAGCTGCCCCCGCACCGGTCGCACCGAGTCGTCCGGCACCAGGTCACGGGCGCCGAGCCCGGAGCAGTTGACGACGCGCGGCGCCCGCGCGAGCGGCTCGGCGAGCGACGCCGCGGCCCGCACCTCGACGGCCACGCCCAGCGCGCGCAACTCCTCGCGCAGCCAGGCCAGATGCGCCGGCATGTCGATCAGCGGCAGCCGCGCCCACACGCCCGGCCCCGGGTGCCCGTGCATCTCGGCGGCCGTCGCCGCCCGCAGCCCCGGAACTCGCCCCGCCCAGGGGCCGAGCGTGTCCAGGCGGGTCTCGGCGTGTACGCCCTCGACCAGGCGTACGCCCGTGTGCGGGCCGTCCGCCGCCAACTCCCCGTACACCTCGAGGGAACGCAGCGACCAGTCGCCGACGCGGTCCTCCGGCTCGATGCGGTAGGGCCACCACAGGCCCCCCGCGACAGCCGAGGTCGTCCGCTCCGCGGGCTCCCGCGTCCACACCCGCACGCGCTGTCCGCGCCGCGCGAGCACCATGGCTGTGGTCAGTCCGGCGACACCGCCGCCCACCACGATCACATCCGTGTCATCGCCCTGCGTCATCCCGGCAACGTAGCGGAACGCGTCACGGCCCGCGCGCACACCCCCGCGACCGGGGATACTCACAGCATGTCCGCCGAGTACGCGACCTTCGGCCTGGCACCGGCGATGCGCGTCGGCGGGGTCCTCGCCGACGGTGCCTACCAAGTGCACCGTGACTACGTCGACTTCGTCGTGGACGGGCGCCCGCTGCTGTTCCGGCTGGCCGACCTCGACGCGGTGTCCCCGCTCGCGTCCGACGTCCCGCCCGCCATCTTCACCGCGCACGTACGCGGGCTGCTGCTGGAGGCGGAGCCGCCGCTGCGCGACGGGCGGCACGTCATCTACGGCTGCCCCGAGTGCGAAAGCCTGGAGTGCGGCGCGGTCAGCGCGGTCATCGAGCGCGCCGGGGACGACTACGTGTGGCGGGACTTCGCCTGGCAGACGTCCGACCACGCCGACCTGGAGCTGAACGGCTACCACGGCATAGGCCCGTTCCTCTTCCGGGGCGGGGAGTACCGCGAGCAGCTCGGCCGGCTGCTCACCGGCGACGATCCGGGGGCCCTGCGGCGCCGGGCCCTGCTCATCGGCGCGCGCGTCGCGCTCCTCGCGAGGCTCGCGGCGGCGCTGCGCGGCATCGGCATCGGCGCGGAGATCGCCGCGGACGCGGCGGACGTCCCCGCGGAGGAGCTGCGCACGTACGGCGCCGTGGTGTTCGGCCGGGCGGTGCCGGAGCGGGTGCGGCAGGGCGTGCTCGACGCGTTCGAGCGGGCCGGGGTCGAGGCCGCCCGCGTCGACGGGCTCGCGCCGATCGTGCCGCTGCTCGTCGCGCAGACCGAGTGCGCCCTGGACCGGGGCGCGGTACGGCGGCGCCGCCTCGCCCGACTCGCGGTCGCGGACGGGGCGGCGGTCGCGGAGGTCACGTCCCCGTGCCGGGTCCGCCTCACGGCGTACCGCGTGGACCGGCTGCGGCGTACGCGGGTCCACGAGGTCCTCGACGAGGTCCTGGAGCCGGGGGAGCACCGCCTCCCCCTCCCCGGCGGCGCGCCCTACGTGGTGGCCCGGACCTCCGACAGCGTCCTGGTGGCGGCGGCCGCCCCCGGCTGACAGTCCCGGCGTCCCCGTCGCCGCCGGGTGGGACGGGACGGAACGGTGGATACGGCCGGGGGCGGGGGAGCGCGGCCGGTACGGGCCGGTCCGCCCGGGCTTCGAGCCCCGGGCCCCGGGGCGGTACGGGCGTGGACCCCGAGCGCCGGGCCCCGAGCCCCGGGCCCCGAGCCCCGGGCCCCGAGCGCCGGGCCCCGGGGCGGCACGGGCGTGGACCCCGGGCGGCCCGGCCGCGGGTGCCGGGCAGCGGTTACGCTCGGGCCCTGATGAACGCAACCCTCGTCGCCAAAGACCTCGCCGCCGGCCACGGTGACCGCTCCCTCTTCGAGGGACTCGACCTCGTCGTCGCCCCCAGCGACGTCATCGGCCTCGTCGGCGCCAACGGCGCCGGGAAGTCCACGCTGCTGCGCCTCCTCGCGGGCCTGGACACCCCGGAGTCCGGCCGGATCAGCCTGTCGCCGCCGACGGCGACCGTCGGGCACCTGCCGCAGGAGCCGGACCGCCGCCCCGGCGAGACGATCCGCGCGTTCCTGTCCCGCCGCACCGGCGTCACCGCCGCCCAGCACGCCCTGGACGAGGCCACCGAGCGCCTGGTCGAGGGCGCGCCCGGCGCCGACGACGCGTACGCCACGAGCCTGGAGCGCTGGCTCGCGCTCGGCGGCGCGGACCTGGACGAGCGGGCCGAGGAGGTCGCGGCCACCCTGGGCCTGGCTGTCGGCCTCGACCAGCCGATGACGTCGCTGTCCGGCGGCCAGGCCGCCCGCGCGGGCCTCGCCTCGCTGCTCCTGTCCCGCTACGACGTCTTCCTGCTCGACGAGCCCACCAACGACCTGGACCTGGCGGGCCTGGAACGCCTGGAGGCCTTCGTGCGCGGCCTGCGCGCGGGCACCGTGGTCGTCAGCCACGACCGCGAGTTCCTGTCCCGCACCGTCACCAAGGTCCTCGAACTCGACCTGGCGCAGCGGCGGGTCAACCTCTACGGCGGCGGTTACGACGCCTACCTGGAGGAGCGCGAGGTGGCCCGCCGCCACGCCCGCGAGGACTACGACGAGTACGCCGACAAGCGCGCCGCGCTCCAGGACCGGGCCCAGATGCAGCGGACGTGGATGGACAAGGGCGTGAAGAACGCCCGCCGCAAGGCCACCGACAACGACAAGGCCGGCCGCAAGTTCCGCAGCGAGGCCAGCGAGAAGCAGGCCGCGAAGGCCCGCCAGACGCAGCGGATGCTGGAGCGCCTGGACCGCGACGAGGCCGTCGAGGAGCCGCGCAAGGAGTGGCAGCTGCGCATGGAGATCGCCGCGGCCCCGCGCTCCGGCGCGGTGGTCGCCACCCTGCGCGAGGCGGTGGTGCGGCGCGGCGGCTTCACGCTCGGCCCGGTCTCCTTGCAGCTCGACTGGGCCGACCGCGTCGCCATCACCGGCGCGAACGGCGCGGGCAAGTCCACGCTCCTGGCCGCCCTGCTCGGCCGCGTTCCCGCCGACGAGGGACACGCGGCGCTCGGCTCGGGCGTGGTCGTCGGCGAGGTCGACCAGGCGCGGGCCCTGTTCCACGGCCGGGAGCCGCTGCTCGACGCGTTCGGCGCGGCCGTGCCCGACACCGAGCCCGCCGAGGTCCGCACGCTGCTCGCCAAGTTCGGCCTGAAGGCCGACCACGTGCTGCGGCCGGCGGCGACGCTGTCCCCGGGCGAGCGCACCCGCGCCGCGCTCGCCCTGCTCCAGGGCCGCGGCGTGAACCTGCTGGTCCTCGACGAGCCGACGAACCACCTCGACCTGCCCGCGATCGAACAGCTCGAGGCGGCCCTCGACTCCTACACCGGCACCCTGCTCCTCGTCACCCACGACCGCCGCATGCTCGACGCCGTACGCGTCACCCGCCGCCTGGAGGTGGCGGAGGGCAAGGTGACCGAACAGTCACCCTGACCCCTTCGGGTGCCCCCAGTGGAGCGCCCCGAAGGGGCGGGGAACTGCGCGACCAGCCACGATGCGCCCGCAGACGCGTGACGACAGGGCTGGGCACCTTCAATGACGCACTCAACGCCGCTTGGGGTCGACAAGCCCGGCCCGCCGCAGAGCCTCCGCCATCGCATCGTTCGCAGGCGGCGCAGCCGACCGCTCCTTGCGCTGAGGGCCGCCGCCACCCCGGCGCTGCCGCTGCTGCGGCGGCCGCCCGCCCCGCTCCTTGCGCTCACCCGGGGCGGAGCCCGAGGCGTCGTCGTCCAGACGCAGCGTCAGCGAGACCCGCTTGCGCGCCACGTCGACGTCGAGGACCTTCACCTTCACGATGTCGCCCGGCTTCACCACGTCCCGCGGGTCCTTGACGAAGCTCTTGGACATCGCGGACACGTGCACCAGGCCGTCCTGGTGCACGCCGACGTCGACGAACGCGCCGAACGCGGCCACGTTCGTGACCACGCCCTCCAGCACCATCCCCGGCGCGAGGTCGCCGATCTTCTCGACGCCCTCCTTGAACGTGGCCGTCCTGAACGCCGGACGCGGGTCGCGGCCGGGCTTCTCCAGCTCCTTGAGGATGTCCGTGACGGTCGGCAGGCCGAAGGTGTCGTCGACGAAGTCGGCGGGCCTCAGGGAGCGCAGCGCCGCCGTGTTGCCGATCAGGGACGGCACGTCGACGCCCGCCTGCTGCACCATCCGCCGCACGACCGGGTACGCCTCAGGGTGCACGCTGGAGGCGTCCAGCGGGTCGTCGCCGCCGCGGATGCGCAGGAAGCCCGCGCACTGCTCGTAGGCCTTCGGGCCGAGGCGCGGCACGTCCTTGAGGGCCTTGCGGCTGGTGAACGGGCCGTTCGCGTCGCGGTGCGCCACGATGTTCTCGGCGAGGCCGGAGCCGATGCCGGAGACCCGGGCGAGCAGCGGGGCGGAGGCGGTGTTCACGTCCACGCCCACGCCGTTCACGCAGTCCTCGACGACCGCGTCGAGGGAGCGGGACAGCTTCACCTCGGACAGGTCGTGCTGGTACTGGCCGACGCCGATGGACTTCGGGTCGATCTTCACCAGCTCGGCCAGCGGGTCCTGGAGGCGGCGGGCGATGGACACGGCGCCGCGCAGCGACACGTCCAGGTCCGGCAGCTCCTGCGAGGCGAAGGCGGAGGCGGAGTACACCGACGCGCCGGCCTCGGAGACCATCACCTTGGTGAGCTTCAACTCCGGGTGCTTGGCGATGAGTTCACCGGCGAGCTTGTCCGTCTCGCGGGACGCCGTGCCGTTGCCGATGGCGACCAGGTCGACCGCGTGCTCCTTCGCGAGCCGGGCCAGGGTGGCGAGGGACGCGTCCCACTTGTTCGCCGGAACGTGCGGGTAGATGGTGTCGGTCGCGACGACCTTGCCGGTCGCGTCCACGACGGCGACCTTCACGCCCGTACGGAAACCCGGGTCCAGGCCCAGCGTCGCGCGCGTGCCCGCCGGGGCGGCGAGCAGCAGGTCGCGCAGGTTCGACGCGAAGACGCGCACGGCCTCGTCCTCGGCGGCGGTGCGCAGCCGCAGCCGCAGGTCGATGCCCAGGTGCACGAGGATGCGGGTGCGCCAGGCCCAGCGGACCGTGTCGCCGAGCCACTTGTCGGCGGGCCGGCCGCGGTCGGCGATCCCGAACCGCCGGGCGACCAGGCCCTCGTACGACGACGGGCCGTCCGTCGGCTCCTCGGGCTCCAGGGTCAGTTCGAGGACGTCCTCCTTCTCACCGCGCAGCAGGGCGAGGACGCGGTGCGAGGGCAGCTCCGTGAACGGCTCGGTGAAGTCGAAGTAGTCGGCGAACTTCGCGCCCGCCTCCTCCTTGCCCTCGCGGACCTTCGCGGCGAGCCGGCCGCGCACCCACATGCGCTCGCGCAACTCGCCGATCAGGTCCGCGTCCTCGGAGAAGCGCTCCGTCAGGATCGCCCGGGCGCCGTCGAGCGCGGCCTGCGCGTCCGCGACGCCCTTGCCGGCGTCGACGAACGCGGCGGCCGCCGCCGACGGCTCCACGCCCGGGTCCGCGAGCAGCCCCTCGGCCAGCGGCTCCAGGCCCGCCTCACGGGCGATCTGGGCCTTGGTGCGCCGCTTGGGCTTGTACGGCAGGTAGATGTCCTCCAGGCGGGCCTTGGTGTCGGCCTCGCGGATGCGTGCCTCCAGCTCGCCGGTGAGCTTGCCCTGCTCGCGCACTGATTCGAGGACGGCGGCGCGCCGCTCCTCCAGCTCGCGCAGGTAGCGCAGGCGCTCCTCGAGCGTGCGGAGCTGCGCGTCGTCGAGGGACTCGGTCGCCTCCTTGCGGTACCGCGCGATGAAGGGGACCGTCGACCCGCCGTCGAGCAGGTCGACGGCGGCCTTGACCTGCCGTTCCCGTACGCCGAGTTCCTCGGCGATCCTGCTTTCGATGGACGCTGGGGTGGACGTCTGCGAGGGTGCCACGTTCCGGTACCGCCTTCTCACTGAGGTTGCCCGGCAATTGTGGCAGGTGGCACCGACAGGGGACGTCCGGACCCGTCGGATTCACGGGCGCGTCAGACCCGTGAGCCGTGGACGAGAGTCGTCGACTCGTGGGCTGTCGACCGTGAGCCGCCGCCCTGTGAGCCGTCGACCGTGGGCCGTCGAACTCGTGGGCGGACGGACCCGCAGCCCCTCAGATCCGCAGCCCCTCAGATTCGTCAGGTCCGTCAGACCCGTCGGGCCCGCCCCGACCGGCCTCCGCCCCGCGCGGAGCTGGAGGCCCCGCCGAACAGCCGGGCCAGCGCCCGGAACGGAAGCGTCACCACGGTGGCGATGGCGCCACCGATCTGCCGCAGCACATCCGCGATCGCACGGAACACGTGGACTCTCCCTTCGTCGAGGCCCACGGAACGGGGCCGGGAACGAACGGGTACCTCGAACACCGCGGATCATGCGCCCCGGGTGGCCACCGGCTCTCCCGGCACCCCGGGCAGAGCCCCCGCTCCGAGACCCCCGCTCAGGCCTTGCCCAGCAGGTCCGCCGGGAACGCCCCCGCCCGTGCCGCCGCCCCGGCGAACGCCCCGCCCAGCTCGGTGAGGCGCGCGACGCCGGCCGCGCCCAGGTGCTCGTACGGCGCCCGGTCAAGGCGGTCGGTGTGCTCCTCGACCCGCTCCCGCAGCGCGGCGCCCGCCTCGGTCAACTCGCCGTCGGAGGTGAGGACTCCGCGCGCCAGCAGCCGCTCCACCGCCGCGTCCCAGTCCTCCTGGGTCCAGCCGCGCACGGCGAAGTTGCGCCGCGGCGTCATGCCCTTGCCGGTCGCCGTGTGGCTCACCAGGGCCTCCACCGGGTCGAGTCCGGCGTCCAGGAGGGCGGCCAGGTGCCCGTCGCCCCGGTGCTCGCGCAGCAGCGTCGCGGCGTGCCAGTACGCCAGGTGCGGCTCCTCGGGCACGGGCAGGTCGGCGTGGGCGGAGTACAGGGGCCGCGCGCCGCGCGTGCAGGCCTCGGTGGCGCGCAGCGCGAGCCGCGCCGCCTCCGCCATCTCCGGGGAGGCGACGGTCTCGTCGCCGAGCAGCCGCCGCAGCGTGGTGTCGACGGCCCGCAGCCGCGCCGCGAGGACGGCCTCGGGCGCCGCGACGCTCCAGACGGCGGGCACGTGCTCGGCGACGGTCTCCGGCCGGTAGTTGTAGAAGGCCGCCGTCACGGCCCCGGCGCCGACGGCGCCCATCGCCGCCGCGCGGGCGGCGAAGTTGACGGCCCGGGGGTGCTCGATCCCCAGGGCGCCCAGCTCCCGGCCCAGGTCGGGGGCGAAGTAGTGGGCCGAGTGCAGGGCGTTCAGCACGCCGTGGCAGCGGCGCCCCGCGCGCGGGTGCAGGTCCGTGCCGGCGGCGGAGGATGCGGAGGTCGTCGCAGAGGTCATGCCCATATGTTACCGACTGGTTGGTATGGCGGGAAGGGCGGGGCGTCGCGTACCCGCCCCGCACCGTCCGCCGGGGCTCCCGTGGCAGGAATGGTGGGGCACCCGTCATTGCGGCCACCCCGTCCCCGCCGAAGAATCGACGCCATGGCGCAGCGAACCGTCCTCGTCGTCCTCTTCGAAGGCGTCCAGAGTCTCGATGTCACCGGCCCCGCGGAAGTGTTCAGCGGGGCCGCCGACCCCAACGGCGACCCCGCGTACCGGGTGTCCACGGCCTCCCTGGACGGCGCCCCCGTGCGCACCTCCAGCGGCCTCACCCTGGTGCCGGACCACGCCCTGCGCGCGCTCGACGCGGCCCCCGCCCCGGACACCCTGCTCGTGCCCGGCGGGCTCGGCACCCGCCCGCGCTGCCCGGACCTGGTCGACTGGCTGCGCGTCCACGGGCCGCGCGCGCGGCGCCTGGTCTCCGTGTGCACCGGGGCGATCCTGCTCGCCCGGGCGGGCCTGCTCGACGGCCGCCGCGCCACGACCCACTGGGCCTACTGCGACAAGCTCGCCCGCGACCACCCGGCCGTCCGGGTCGAGCCGGACCCCATCTACGTACGCGACGGCAACGTGGCGACGTCGGCGGGCGTCACGGCGGGCATCGACCTCGCGCTCGCCCTGGTCGAGGAGGACCTCGGCCGCGCCATGGCCCTCACCATCGCCCGCCACCTGGTCGTGTTCCTGCGCAGGCCCGGCAACCAGGCGCAGTTCAGCGCCCAGTTGGCCGCGCAGACCGCGAGCCGCGAGCCGCTGCGCGAGGTCCAGCAGTGGATCACCGAGCACCCGGACGACGACCTGAGCGTCGAGAGGCTGGCCGCGCGCGCCCGGCTCTCGCCGCGCCACTTCGCCCGCGCCTTCCAGGCCGAGACCGGCATGACGCCCGGCAAGTACGTCGACCGCGTACGCGTCGAGCACGCGCGCCGCCTCCTGGAGGACACCTCGCGCGGGGTCGAGGAGGTCTCCCGCGCCTGCGGCTACGGCACCCCCGAGGCCATGCGCCGCGCCTTCCTCAAGGCGCTGGGCACCGCCCCCGCGGAGTACCGCCGCCGCTTCCACGCCCCGCCCTCCACGCCCGCCCCGCCCGCTTCCCGCACGTCCCTCACCCCGCTCACCTAGGAGTCCGTATGCAGATCGCCATCGCCCTGTACGAGCGCTTCACCGCCCTGGACGCGGTCGGCCCCTACCAGACGCTCGGCGGCATACCGGACGCGGAGGTCGTCTTCGTGGCCGAGCGCACCGGACCCGTGCGCGACGACACCGGCCGCCTCGCCCTCGTCGCCGACAAGGCCTTCGACGAGGTGCCGCGGCCGGACGTCCTGGTGGTGCCGGGCGGCCCCGGCCAGAGCGACCAGATGGAGAACGAGGCGCTGCTCGGCTGGCTGCGCGCCGCCGACGCCACCAGCACCTGGACGACGTCCGTGTGCACCGGCTCCCTCGCCCTGGCCGCCGCCGGGCTCCTCGACGGCCGCACGGCCACCTCCCACTGGCTCGCCCTCGGCGAGCTGGAGAAGCTCGGCGTGCGCCCCTCGGAGGAGCGCGTCGTCTTCGACGGCAAGTACGTGACGGCCGCCGGCGTCTCCTCCGGCATCGACATGGGCCTCGCTCTCGTCGGCAGGATCGCGGGCGACGAACGCGCCCGGACCGTCCAGCTCATGGCCGAGTACGACCCCCGGCCGCCCTACGACGCGGGCTCGCCCCGCAAGGCGCCCGCCCACCTCGTGGCGATGCTCCGCGCCAGGAGCCGGTTCAGCGAGGCGCGGCCGGCGTAGCGGCGCCGTCCGGCACGGCGGGCAGGGTCCAGGTGAAGCGCGGCTGCCTGCGCTCCAGGAAGGCGGCGACGCCCTCGGCGGCGTCGCCGCTGCCGCGCGCCTGCTCCGCCCAGTGCCCGTCCCGGTCCGTGCGCCCGGCCGCGAACTCCTTGGCCGCCGCCTGCGTGAGCAGCGAGCGCGAGGCCAGGACCCGCGTGAACTCCGCGACGCGGCCGGCCAGCTCACCGGCCGGGAGCACCTCGTCCACCAGGCCCGTGCGCAGGGCCCGCCGCGCGTCGATCGGCTCGCCCGAGAACAGCAGGTACTTCGCCGTGGCCGGGCCCACCAGGGCGGCCAGGCGGCGCGTGGCCGACGCCGGGTAGACGATGCCCAGCTTCGCCGGGGTCACCGCGAACGAGGCGCCCTCGTCCGCGAACCGCAGGTCGCAGGCCGCCGCGAGCTGGGCGCCGCCGCCCACGCAGTGGCCGCGCACCGCCGCGAGCGTCGGCTTGGGGAACGCCGCCAGGGCCTCCTCGGCGAGCACCGCCAACTCCTGCGCCCGGCCGGGCCCGGCGCGCAGCGAGGAGATGTCGGCCCCCGCGCAGAAGGTGTCCCCGGCGCCGGTCAGGACGAGGGCGCGCACCGCGGGGTCCGCGGCGAGGGCGTCCAGCAGCGGGGGCAGGGCGCGCCACATGTCCGCCGTCATGGCGTTGCGCTTCGCCGGATGGTCGATGACGACGGTGGCGACGCCGTCCGCGACGGCCTGCCCGATCTGCGGCTCCATGCGCCGGATGCTATCCGGCCGCTTCGATCGTACGATCGACGAGGGGCGGCTGCGCACGGCGGACGGAGGCGCTCATGTTCGGACGTGACAAGGCCCGGGGCACGACCCGGGTCCCGGCCGGTGCCCAGGGGCCCGACGGCGCGGACCCCAAGGCCCTGAGCCGCGGCTTCGGCCTGCTGGCGCTGCTCGGCGCCGTCCTCGCCCTCGGCGGCCTGGTCGGCCTGGTCTACGCGGGGGTCGCCACCCTCACCTCGATGCTGCTCTTCGGCTGGCTGCTGCTGGTCGGCGGCGTCGTGGCGCTGCTGCACGCGGTGCAGTCGCGCGGCACCAGCTTCTTCTGGCTCGGCGTGGTCGTCGCCGCGCTGAACCTCGCGGCGGGCGTCGTCGTCATCCGCAGGCCCGACGCGGCGGCGGAGACCCTGACGATGTTCGCGGCGCTGCTGTTCCTCACCGGTGGCGTCTTCCGGCTCGTGGGCAGCGTGGTGGTGCGCGGCCCGCAGATGGCGGTGACCCTGCTGCAGGGCGCCTTCGGCGTCCTCCTCGGCGTGCTGGTGCTCGCCGAGTGGCCGAGCAGCAGCCAGTACGTCATCGGCACCTTCTTCTCCCTGGCCCTGCTCTTCGACGGCCTCGGGCTGCTCGCCACCGGCATCGGGGCCCGGCGCATCATCAGCCTCGTGTCCGACGGCAGGTCCGACGGCGGCTCCGACGGCGGGTCCGGCCGCCCGGGCGACGCCGTTTTGAACACGGAGCGTGACGACCGCCTCGGAGGGGGCAGGGAAGCCGTACAACCTGAAGAAACGGTGAAGCAGACACAAGCGGACCAGGATCAGTCACGCGGCTGACGTGGGCAGACGTCGACGATCAAATTCCGTCGATACTCGCTGACTTCTGGTCAGTAGTGCGGTACGGACCAGCGCGTTATCAACACTCTTAGTGTGGTGACAATCGAGCGCGAGGGCGGGGACCGGGCGATGGGGAACGACGGGAGAGGGCCGGGCCCACTCCCTCGGAGCAATGGGCGAGTGCCGTACGAAGGCGTGTGGCGGTTCACCGCACCCGCCGTCGACGCCTCGGTGCCGCAGGCACGGCGCGCGGTGCGCGACCTGCTCGCGCGCCAGGGCGTGCCGGCCTCGGACGAGGTGGTGCAGGGCCTGCTGCTCATCGTCTCCGAGCTGGTCACCAACGCGGTACGGCACGCGGCGCTGCTCTCCCCGACGCTCGCCGTGGAGGTCGCGGTCGGCGCCGAGTGGGTACGGGTGTCCGTCGAGGACAACCACCCCTACCGCCCGACCGCCCTGGTGGCCGATCACGGCCAGACCGGTGGCCGCGGACTGCTGCTGGTCCGTGAGATCACCCGCGAGGCGGGCGGCGCCTGCGACGTGGAGCACACGGCGAGCGGCGGCAAGGTCATCTGGGCGGCGCTGCCCCTGAAACCCGGCGGCGCCCGGGGGAGGCCGCACCACGGCTGAGGACGCGGCACCGCTGCGGGCGGGCGCCCCCGGCCGGGCGGGCACGCTCCTGGCAGGCGGTCAGGCGCTCCGGCGGACGTGCCCGGGGCCGCCCGCGGCGCACCCCGGGTGCTACCAGCCCGCGGCGGCGCCCGTCAGCTCCTTGATCGCGGGGCGTGCCGCGTCCAGGACCGTCATGAACCAGGCGGAGAACGGCTCCCTCGCGTGCCGCTCCGCCAGCTCCTCGGCCGTGACGAACGCCGTCCCGCCGACCTCCTCGGGGTCCGGCCGCAGCGCGGCCTGCACCATCCCGACGAACAGGTGGTTGTACTCCTGCTCGACCAGGCCCGAGTCCGGGTCCGGGTGGTTGTAGCGCACCGTGCCCGCCGCGGCGAGCAGCGACGGCGAGACGCCGAGCTCCTCGAAGGTGCGCCGGGCCGCGGCCGCGAAGGGCGCCTCGCCGGGGTAGGGGTGGCCGCAGCAGGTGTTGGACCAGACACCGGGGGAGTGGTACTTGCCGAGCGCCCGCTGCTGGAGCAGCAGCCTGCCCTGCTCGTCGAAGAGGAAGACGGAGAACGCCCGGTGCAACTGCCCGGGCGCCTGGTGGGCGGCGAGCTTCTCCGCCGTGCCGATCGTCCTGCCGTCCTCGTCGACGAGTTCGAGCAAGATTGTCTCTCCGGCGCCGTTCGACGAGCTGTGCGCCGCGGTGGCAGGTGTGATCGGCATACCCATCCTTAGCTTCGTTCTCGGACCTCAAGTCTGCCGTACGAAACCGGTGTATCCGGCACTTCGGGGACCCCGCATGTCCCGTCCGCGACGGTCGCGGACGGGACGCGCGGGGCCGCGGTATCAGACCCCGAAGGCGGGCGGATACGTGATCGTGCCGCGCGGCACGGCCCCCGCATCACCTGGTCCGGCGGGTCCGTCGAGGACCAGCGCCATCATCGCCTCGTCCGGCACCTCGAAACCTGGCTTGATCCCGTGGCGCGAGGCCGGGACGAACCCGAACCGCGGGTAGTACTCGGGGTGGCCGAGGACGAGGACCAGATGCTCGCCACGGGCGCGCGCGGCGCTCAGCACGGCGCGCACCACCGCCGAACCGGCGCCCGTGCGCTGGTACGCCGGCAGCACGGCCACGGGCGCCAGACACAGCGCGGGAGCCCCGCCGACGCGGCAGCGCGTGAGGAGCGCGTGCGCCACGACCTCGCCCTCGGGCGTCTCGGCGACGTACGACATGCCCTCCAGCCAGGCGTCCGCGTCGGCGCGCAGCGCGTCCACCAGGTCGGCCTCGGCCCGGGTGGGGAAGGCCGCGGCGTGCACGGCGTGCACCGCCGCGCGGTCGGTGCCCGACGCGGCCTCGGGCCGGGTGCGCCAGCCGTCGCCCGCGGGGCGCAGGACGTACCCGGTGTACCCGTACTCGGCCCCGTGGTCGCGGCGCATCGCGAGCTCGGCCCGGGTGGCGGCGAGGGCCTCGGCCATGCCCGGCCGCCCCGGGTCGGCGGCGTCGGCGCGGGCCCGCAGCGGGGCGTAGTACTCCTCCCAGTCAGACTCCGGCTGCGGCACGACGCCGAGCACGGAGTAGCCGGCGGCGAGGGCCGCGCGCGTGTTCTCCTCGGTGGTGCGCAGCCGGTACTGCCCGTCCCAGAAGGCGCGGGCCTCCGGGGAGGGCCGGTCGGTCGTCCACTCGCACTCGGTGAGGACGAGTGTCCCGCCCGGCGCGAGCAGCCGCCGCCAGGTGCGCAGGGCGTTGTCGAAGCCGAGGCAGTACACGGAGCTCTCGGCCCACACGAGGTCGAAGGACCCGTCCGGGTGGGGGAGCGCGCCCATGTCGGCGGCCTCGGCGCGGACCGAGCCGTCGAGCCCGCGGGCGCGGGCGGCCGCGCGCAGCTCGTCGAGGAACGGCTCGTGCAGGTCGACGGCGGTCACCTCGGCGCCGGCCGCGCCCGCCTCCGCGGCGAGCAGCAGCGCCGACCGGCCGGGCCCGCAGCCCAGGTCGAGCACGCGCGGACGGTCGGGCAGCTCACCGGCGAGGGCGAGCAGGCGACGGGTGGTGGTGTCGGAGCCGGGGCCCTGCCGGGGCAGGCCGTGGTGCAGGGCGAAGAAGGCGTCGTGGATCTGCTGCTGAACCTGCTGCTGGAGCTGGTGCTGGTTCTCGTGCTGAGTCAACGGTGGAAACCCTTGAGTCGAGGGCCCGGCCGCCGCGAGGGGGCGCCCGCGTACGCGTCACACGTACGGGAAGGGCGTCCGCGAAGGGGTCAGCCGTGGGCCCGGGAAGTGGGGATGAGCGCGTCGCCGCGCGGGGCGGCGTGGACCGCGGCCGTCATCAACCCACCTCCTCCTTCCGTCCGCGGGGCTCGATGTCCCCGCCTGCTCAAGGTCATGGCCAATGTAGCACTGCCCGTGACAGCACCGCCCGCGCGTGCGGGGCGGCGGCACGGGTCAGTGGCAGAGCCGCGGCTCGTGCACCGCGTGGCCGCCCGGCTCCAGTTGGAACGTGCAGTGCGCGACGTCGAAGTGGTCGCCCAGGCAGCCCTGGAGGTCGTGCAGCAGCTTCTCGTGGCCGACGGCGCTCAGCGTCCCCCCGCTCACCACGACGTGCGCGGACAGCACCGGCATGCCCGAGGTGATGGTCCAGGCGTGCAGGTCGTGTACGTCCTCGACGCCGGGCAGGGCCAGCATGTGGGCGCGCACCTCGTCCATGTCGACGCCCTTGGGAGCCGCTTCGAGCAGCACGTCCAGGGTGTCGCGCAGCAGCTTCCAGGTGCGCGGCACGATCATGAGCCCGATCACGATCGAGGCGATCGGGTCGGCGGTCTGCCAGCCGGTGAGCAGGATGACGGCCGCCGACACCAGGACCGCCACCGAGCCGAGGGCGTCCGCCATGACCTCCAGGAACGCGCCGCGCACGTTGAGGCTGTCCTTCTGGCCGCTCATCAGCAGGAGCAGCGAGACGAGGTTCGCCGCCAGGCCGACGAGGCCGAAGACGGCGGTGAGGCCGCCCTCGGTCTCGGACGGCGTGACGAACCGCTGCACCGCCTCGTACAGGACGTAGCCGCCGACGCCGAACAGCAGCAGGCAGTTGGCGAGCGCGGCGAGGATCTCGGCGCGGGCGTACCCGAAGGTGCGGTGCGCGCTCGCCGGGCGGCCCGCCATGTGCACGGCGAACAGCGCCATGCCCAGGCCGAGCGCGTCGGTGGCCATGTGCGTCGCGTCCGCGATCAGCGCGAGCGAATCCGCGACCACGCCGCCGACGATCTCCACCACCATCACCGTGAGCGTGATCGCCAGGGCGATCCGCAGGCGCCCCCGGTACGCCGCGGTCGCCGTGCCCGTCGCGGGCGGCGCGTGGCCGTGGTCGTGGCTTCCCGTGCCCATGACGCGCTCCTCCGGTTCCGCGGACGCCGTACGCCGCCCCTGGCGGCGCTCCCAGTGAACTACGGGTGGGGGGTATCCGGCAACGCGACCCTGAACACCGTTGTCATCTGCACTGGCCTGCGGAAACGCGGTGCGCGCGGCCCCGGCGGACCGTGCCCGTCAGCCCTGCCGGGCCTCGGGGTGGCGCAGGCACCAGCCCGCCCACGCCGAGGCCACCATCTCCCGCACCCCGCGCGTGGCGGTGAAGCCCAGCTCCCGCTCGGCCCGGCGCACGTCCGCCACCGCGCGCGGGGCGTCACCCGGGCGGCGCGGCTCCACGACGGGCGCCCGCCCGTCCCCCGTCACCTCGGCGATGACCGCCAGGAGTTCGCGGACGGAAACACCCTTGCCCCGGCCGATGTTCACCGTCAGGTCCGTGCCGGGGGCGCCCTCCCTGCGGGCGGCGGCGAGGTGCGCCTCCGCCAGGTCGCTCACGTGCACGTAGTCGCGCACGCAGGTGCCGTCGGGCGTGGGGTGGTCGGCGCCGAAGACGCGCGGGGCCTCGCCGCGGGTCAGCCGGTCGAAGACCATCGGGATCACGTTGGACACCCCGGTGTCCGCCAGCTCGGGCCGCGCGGCACCCGCCACGTTGAAGTACCGCAGGCACGTCGTGGCGATCCCGTGCGCCCGCCCGGCGGCCCGGATCAGCCACTCACCGGCCAGCTTCGTCTCGCCGTAGGGGCTGACCGGCGCGCACGGCGCGTCCTCGGCGACCAGCTCGGCCGCGGGCGGATCGCCGTACACCGCCGCCGATGAGGAGAAGACGAACCGCCGGACCCCGGCCGCGACACCGCGTCCAGGAGCGTGACGAGGCCCCCGACGTTCTGCTCGTAGTAGCGCAGCGGCCGCTCCACGGACTCCCCGACCTGCTTGCGCGCCGCCAGGTGCACCACGCCCGCCACCCCGTATTCGGCGCACACCCGCCGCACCAGGTCCCCGTCGAGCGACGAGCCCCGTACGAGAGGGATGTCCGCGGGCAGCCGCTCGGGGATCCCCGACGACACGTCGTCCAGGGCGACGACCCGCTCCCCGGCGTCCGCCATGACGCGCGCCACGTGTGCCCCGATATATCCGGCTCCACCGGTGATCAGCCATGTCATGGACGTCCACCTTAGGCGGGCTTGGGCGGGTCGGTCCCCCGCGGTTTGTGGCCGCGGGCCGCCATCGACCATGATGATCGCGGCGATCGAAGGCCGCGCCGCCTGCGCGGCCCCCCGCAGATCGGGCTGATCGGGGCGTGAACGGGCGGTGAACGCCCGCTTCCATTCATCCGATAGCCTCAGCCGACATGCCGCCCGGCCGCACCCCGGCGAGGGCGCCCCCCTGTCACGCATGTGCCCGCGCGAGCCGCGCCGGGAATCAAGGAGTGAGTTCGTCCTGTCGACCGCCATCCTCACCGGCCAGCCGGTGCCCGGCTCGCCCCTCGAAGGCGATCTGCGGTCCCTGGGCTTCGACGTGCGGACCGCCGAGGACGCCGCCGCCGTGGAGGCGCTCGTCCGCGCCGTCCCCGCCGACCGGCGCGTCGCCGTCGTCGACACCCGCTTCGTCGGTCACGCGCACGCGCTGCGCCTCGCCCTGACCGACCCCCGCTTCCCGGCCGCCGCCGTGCCCGGCGCCGTCACGGCCAAGCCCGAGGCCCGCGCCGCGCTGACGCACGCGCTGCGCGCCGTGGCCGTCACGGGCGGCGGCCCGGCCGTCGCGACCGTGCCCGACGCCGTGCCGGACCGGCTCGCCCAGGCCCTGGAGGCCGACGGCGCCGCCGTGCACCGGCCCGAGCTCGGCACCCTGGTCGCGACCGTGCCCACCGACCCCGAGGCGCGCAACGCCGCACGGCAGGCCGTCGCCGCCGTCGACGAGGAGGCCGTACGGCTGCGCGGCGCGGTCAAGGCCCGCGACGGGTTCTTCACCACCCACTGCGTCAGCCCGTACTCCCGCTACCTCGCCCGCTGGTGCGCCCGCCGCGGCCTCACTCCGAACCAGGTCACCACCGCCTCGCTGCTCGTCGCCCTGGTGGCGGCCGGCTGCGCGGCCACCGGCACCCGCGGCGGCTTCGTCGCCGCCGGCCTCCTGCTGCTGTTCTCCTTCGTCCTGGACTGCACGGACGGCCAGCTCGCGCGCTACTCCCTGCAGTACTCGACGCTCGGCGCCTGGCTCGACGCGACCTTCGACCGGGCCAAGGAGTACGCCTACTACGCGGGCCTCGCGCTCGGCGCCGCCCGCGGCGGCGACGACGTATGGGCGCTGGCGCTCGGCGCGATGATCCTCCAGACCTGCCGCCACGTCGTGGACTTCGCCTTCAACGAGGCAACCTCCGACAGTACCGGCAGCACCGACAGTACCGGCAGCACCGGCAGCACCGGCAGCACCGGCGGTACCGGCAAGACCGGCAGCACCGGCGGTACCGGCAAGACCGGCAGCACCGCCAACACCAGCCCCACCGCGGCCCTCTCCGAGAAGCTCGACAGCGTCGGCTGGACGGTCTGGGCGCGCCGCATGATCGTGCTGCCCATCGGGGAGCGCTGGGCCCTGATCGCCGTTCTGACCGCGCTCACCACCCCGCGCGTCACGTTCGTCGTACTCCTGATCGGCTGCGCGTTCGCCGCCTGCTACACCACCGCGGGCCGCGTCCTGCGCTCGCTGACCCGCACGGCGCGGCGCACCGACCGGGCCGCCGCGGCGCTGGCCGACCTCGCCGACACCGGGCCCTTCGCGGGCGCGTTCGCCACGCTCAAGGGACTCCCCGGGCTCGCCCCGGTCCTCGCCCTCGCCGGCGGCGCGGCCGTCGTCGCCACCGCCGCCCGCGCCTCCTTCGGCAGCCCGTGGCCGGTCATCGCCGCCTTCGCCTACGTGATCACCTCGGGCCTCGCCGTCGCCCGCCCGCTCAAGGGCCCCCTCGACTGGCTGGTGCCCCCCTTCTTCCGCGCCGCCGAGTACGCCACCGTCCTGGTCCTCGCGGCCAAGGCGGAGGTGAACGGAGCCCTTCCTGCGGCTTTCGGGCTGGTGGCCGCGGTCGCCTACCATCACTACGACACCGTGTACCGCATTCGCGGTGTCGTGGCGCCGCCGCGCTGGCTGGTGCGGGTGATCGGCGGACACGAAGGCAGGACCCTCGCGGTCACCGTCGCCGCCGCCCTGCTGACAACCACAGATTTCACCGTCGCGCTCACGGCGCTCGCCGTGGCCGTGGCACTCGTGGTGCTCGTCGAGAGCATCCGCTTCTGGGTGACCGCCCACAACCGCGGCGCACCCGCCGTACACGATGAAGGAGAACCCGCATGATCGGCCTCGTCCTGGCCGCCGGCGCCGGCCGCCGTCTGCGCCCCTACACCGAAACGCTGCCGAAGGCGCTGGTGCCCGTGGTGGGCGAGGGAACCGAGAACGAGCTCTCCGTGCTCGACCTCACCCTGAAGAACTTCGCCGAGATCGGCCTGACCGAGGTCGCGATCATCGTCGGCTACCGCAAGGAGGCGGTCTACGCGCGCAAGGAGGCCCTGGAGGCGACGTACGGCCTCAAGCTCACCCTCATCGACAACGACAAGGCCGAGGAGTGGAACAACGCCTACTCCCTGTGGTGCGGCCGTGACGCCCTCAAGGACGGTGTGATCCTCGCCAACGGCGACACCGTGCACCCGGTCTCCGTCGAGAGGACGCTGCTCGCCGCCCGCGGCGACGGCAAGAAGATCATCCTGGCCCTCGACACGGTGAAGCAGCTCGCCGACGAGGAGATGAAGGTCGTCGTGGACGCCGAGAAGGGCGTCCAGAAGATCACCAAGCTGATGGACCCGGCCGAGGCCACCGGTGAGTACATCGGCGTCACCCTCATCGAGGGCGAGGCCGCCGAGGAGCTCGCCGACGCCCTGAAGGCCACCTTCGAGCGCGACCCCGACCTGTACTACGAGGACGGCTACCAGGAGCTCGTCAACCGCGGCTTCAAGGTCGACGTCGCGCCCATCGGCGACGTCACGTGGGTCGAGATCGACAACCACGACGACCTCGCCAAGGGACGTGAGATCGCGTGCCAGTACTGACGAGGCTCATCCCCTCGCCGGTCGTCGTCGACATCCGGCCGGGGGCGTTGAACGACCTGGCCGGTGTCCTCGCCGACCAGAGGATCTGCTCGTCCACCGGCAAGCTCGCCGTCGCGATCAGCGGCGGCTCCGGCGCGGTCCTGCGCGCCCGGCTCGCCCCGTCGCTGCCGGGCGCCGAGTGGTTCGAGGTGGGCGGCGGCACGCTCGACGACGCCATCAAGCTCGCCGACGCCATGAAGAAGGGCCGCTACGACGCGGTCGTCGGCCTCGGCGGCGGCAAGATCATCGACTGCGCCAAGTTCGCCGCGGCGCGGGTGGGCCTGCCGCTGGTCGCCGTCGCGACGAACCTGTCGCACGACGGCCTGTGCTCGCCCGTCGCGACCCTCGACAACGACGCGGGCCGCGGCTCCTACGGCGTGCCGAACCCGATCGCCGTCGTCATCGACCTCGACGTCATCCGCGAGGCCCCGGTCCGCTTCGTGCGCTCCGGCATCGGCGACGCCGTCTCCAACATCTCCGCCATCCGGGACTGGGAACTCGCCGCCCGCGAGCGCGGCGAGGACATCGACGGCCTCGCCGCCGCGATGGCCCGCCAGGCCGGGGAGGCGGTCCTGCGCCACCCCGGAGGCGTCGGCGACGACAACTTCCTCCAGGTGCTCGCCGAGGGCCTGGTCCTCACCGGCATCGCGATGTCCGTCTCGGGCGACTCCCGCCCGGCCTCGGGCGCCTGCCACGAGATCAACCACGCCTTCGACCTGCTCTTCCCCAAGCGCGCCGCCAGCCACGGCGAGCAGTGCGGCCTCGGCGCCGCCTTCGCCATGCACCTGCGCGGCGCCCACGAGGAGTCGGCCCACATGGCCGAGGTGCTGCGCCGCCACGGCCTGCCGGTGCTCCCGGAGGAGATCGGCTTCACCGTGGACGAGTTCGTCGAGGTCGTCGCGTACGCGCCGCAGACCCGGCCGGGCCGCTACACGATCCTCGAGCACCTCAATCTGAACACCGACCAGATCAAGGACGCATACGCCGACTATGCCAAGGCCATCGGTAGCTGAACTCCGGCCCGTCGTTCACCCCGCGGGGGTGAAGGACCGGCGCAGCGGTGAGCACTGGGCGGGACGCCTGTACATGCGGGAGATCTCGCTGCGCTGCGACCGGTACCTGGTGAACACCAGGATCACGCCCAATCAGCTCACCTACTTGATGACCGTCGCGGGCGTCCTCGCGGCCCCGGCCCTGCTGGTGCCCGGGATCCCCGGCGCCGTGCTCGGCGTCGTCGCCGTTCAGCTCTACCTGCTGCTCGACTGCGTCGACGGCGAGATCGCCCGCTGGCGCAAGCAGTACTCGATGTCCGGGGTGTACCTGGACCGCGTCGGCGCCTATCTGTGCGACGCCGCGGTCCTGGTCGGCTTCGGCCTGCGCGCCGCCGACCTGTGGGGCTCGGGCCGGATCGACTGGCTGTGGGCCTTCCTCGGCACCCTCGCCGCCCTCGGCGCCATCCTGATCAAGGCCGAGACGGACCTCGTCGGCGTCGCCCGGCACCAGCAGGGGCTGCCGCCGGTCCAGGAGTCGGCGTCCGTGCCGCGCGCGTCCGGGGTGGCGCTGGCCCGCAAGGCCGCCGCCGCGCTGAAGTTCCACCGCCTGATCCTCGGCATCGAGGCGTCCCTGCTGATCCTGGTCCTCGCGATCGTGGACGCGGCCCGGGGCGACCTCTTCTTCTCCCGCCTGGGCGTCGCCGTCCTGGCCGGCATCGCGCTCCTGCAGACCCTGCTGCACCTGGTGTCCATCCTCGCGTCGAGCAGGCTGAAGTGAGCACGCCGACATCCGCCCTCAAGGTCGGCGCGGTCGTCATCACCATGGGCAACCGGCCGCAGGAGCTGCGCGCCCTGCTCGACTCGGTCGCCAAGCAGGACGGCGACCCGGTCGAGGTGGTCGTCGTCGGCAACGGCGCCCCCGTGCCCGACGTCCCGCCGGGCGTGCGCACCATAGAACTGCCCGAGAACCTCGGCATCCCCGGCGGGCGCAACGTCGGCATCGAGGCCTTCGGGCCCGGCGGCACCGACGTCGACATCCTGCTGTTCCTCGACGACGACGGCCTCCTGGCGCGCACGGACACCGCCCAGCTCTGCCGCGAGGCCTTCGCCGCCGACCCCGAGCTGGGCATCATCAGCTTCCGCATCGCCGACCCCGACACGGGCGTCACCCAGCGCCGCCACGTGCCCCGGCTGCGCGCCTCCGACCCCCTGCGCTCCTCGCGCGTGACCACGTTCCTCGGCGGCGCCAACGCCGTGCGCACCCGGGTCCTGGAGCAGGTCGGCGGCCTGCCCGACGCGTTCTTCTACGCCCACGAGGAGACCGACCTCGCCTGGCGGGCCCTGGACGCGGGCTGGCTGATCGACTACCGCGCCGACATGGTGCTGCACCACCCGACCACGGCCCCCTCCCGGCACGCGGTCTACCACCGCATGGTCGCGCGCAACCGCGTCTGGCTCGCGCGCCGCAACCTGCCCGCCGTGCTGATCCCGGTGTACCTCGGCGTATGGCTGCTCCTGACCCTCGCCCGGCGCCCGTCGCGGCCCGCCCTGAAGGCCTGGTTCGGCGGCTTCAAGGAGGGCTGGACCACCGCGTGCGGCCCGCGCAGGCCCATGCGGTGGCGTACGGTGTGGCGGCTGACGCGACTGGGCCGACCTCCTGTCATCTGACAAGCTCTGGTCTGACAACATTCGGGCCGTATCCCGGTCCCCGGCCCGGCCTCAGCACGACTGGCCCACGCCTACGCCCGACCGGCCGCGCATCTGAAGACGAAAGTTTCCACTCGTGAGTGAGACAACGCAGGACGGTGGAGTCGCGGTGACCGCGCCACCGTCGCCCGACGACGGGCTTTCCCCGGCCGAGCTCGCGGCCAAGTACGGTCTGTCCGTCAGCGGTGCCCGCCCGGGCCTCGCGGAGTACGTCCGCCAGCTCTGGGGGCGGCGCCACTTCATCCTCGCCTTCTCGCAGGCGAAGCTGACCGCCCAGTACAGCCAGGCCAAGCTCGGCCAGCTCTGGCAGGTCGCGACCCCGCTGCTCAACGCGCTCGTCTACTTCCTCATCTTCGGCCTGATCCTCAAGGCCGACCGCGGCATGTCGCGCGAGGTGTACGTGCCGTTCCTGGTCACCGGCGTCTTCGTGTTCACCTTCACGCAGAACTCCGTGATGGCGGGCGTACGGGCGATCTCCGGCAACCTCGGCCTGGTGCGCGCGCTGCACTTCCCGCGCGCCTCGCTGCCCGTCTCGTTCTCGCTCCAGCAGCTCCAGCAGCTGCTGTTCTCGATGATCGTGCTGTTCGTGGTGGCGATGAGCTGCGGCAGCTACCCGCAGCTGTCCTGGCTGCTCATCGTGCCGGTCCTGACGCTGCAGTTCCTGTTCAACAGCGGGCTCGCGCTGGTCATGGCCCGGCTCGGCAGCAAGACGCCGGACCTGGCCCAGCTCATGCCGTTCGTGATGCGCACGTGGATGTACGCGTCCGGCGTGATGTTCTCCATCCCGGTGATGCTGAAGGACCACCCCGGGTGGATCGCCGACATCCTGCAGTGGAACCCCGCGGCCATCTACATGGACCTGATGCGCTTCGCCCTCATCGACGGCTACGGTTCCGAGAACCTGCCGCCGCACGTCTGGGCGGTCGCGCTCGCCTGGTCCGTGCTCGTCGCCGCGGGCGGCTTCGTCTACTTCTGGAAGGCTGAGGAGCGGTACGGCCGTGGCTGACGACAAGAGCACCGGGACCCGCGTCCCCACCGTGATCGCCGACGAGGTGCACATCGTCTACCGGGTCAACGGGGGCAGGACGGGCAAGGGCAGTGCGACGGCGGCGCTGAACCGCATCATCAGACGGAGCGAGTCGCCGGGCGTGCGCAAGGTGCACGCCGTGCGGGGGGTGAGCTTCACCGCCTACCGGGGCGAGGCCATCGGCCTGATCGGCTCCAACGGCTCCGGCAAGTCGACGCTGCTGCGGGCCATCGCGGGCCTGCTGCCCCCGGAGAGCGGCAAGGTCTACACCGACGGCCAGCCCTCCCTGCTGGGCGTGAACGCGGCGCTGATGAACGACCTGACCGGGGAGCGCAACGTCATCCTGGGCGGCCTGGCGATGGGCATGAGCCGCGAGCAGATCCGCGAGCGCTACCAGGAGATCGTGGACTTCTCGGGCATCAACGAGAAGGGCGACTTCATCACCCTGCCGATGCGCACGTACTCCTCCGGCATGGCCGCCCGCCTGCGGTTCTCCATCGCGGCGGCCAAGGACCACGACGTGCTCATGATCGACGAGGCGCTCGCCACCGGAGACCGCAAGTTCCAGAAGCGCTCCGAGGCCCGCATCCGCGAGCTGCGCAAGGAGGCCGGCACCGTCTTCCTGGTCAGCCACAACAACAAGTCGATCCGCGACACCTGCGACCGCGTGCTGTGGCTGGAGCGCGGCGAGCTGCGCATGGACGGCCCGACCGACGAGGTCATCAAGGAGTACGAGAAATTCACCGGTAAGTAGCCGGATGGCCGCCGTCCGGTCGCGGCCGAACGGAGCAGGGCCCCGCCGGGACGAGCCGGCGGGGCCCTGGTGTGTTCCCGGACACCCGCTGTCCCTCAAGTCACGTACGTTCAGGGAAGCTTGGAGCCAATCGGTGCGTTCTTGTGATGTGCGGAACGCCCCGACGAACCGCCGTCCGTTGTACAACGTAAGCTGTACCGGTGCTGATTCGCGGCAAGTGGGGCGATATCGCTTCCCGGTCGGATGCGGAACGCCGCGCACCGCGTGGCGGCTTTGGCGGCGTGTCCGAAATAGGATGTTTTGGGTAGGCAGTGTAGAACGGGAGATGTGACGGCAATGGCTACGGACGATCTCCGGCTCCGCGATGCGTCCGCCGTCCTCGCCAAAGCCGCGGACGAGAACTTCCCCGTGGCCCCGTTCTTCCTCCCGCGCGCCTGGCGCGAGGACCTCATGGCCGTGTACGGCTTCGCCCGCCTGGTCGACGACATCGGCGACTCCGACCTGGACCGCTCCGCCGCGCACGCCCGCTACCTGGGTGCCGGTCCCGACGCCGCGGGCGACCCGCTCGCCCTGCTCGACGCCTTCGAGGCCGACCTGCGCCGGATCTTCACCGCCGGCCAGGAGCCCGGCCACCCGCTGCTGCGGACGCTCGCGGCCACCGTGCGCCGCCGGGACCTGACCCCCGAGCCCTTCCTCGGCCTGATCGCCGCCAACCGCCAGGACCAGCTCGTCACGCGCTACGAGACCTACGACGACCTCGTCGCCTACTGCGAGCTGTCCGCGAACCCGGTCGGCCGCCTCGTCCTCGCCATCACCGGCACCGCGACGCCCGAGCGTGTCCGGCTGTCGGACGCCGTGTGCACCGCGCTCCAGATCGTCGAGCACCTCCAGGACGTGCCCGAGGACCTCGCCCGCGACCGGATCTACCTGCCCGCCGAGGACATGAAGCGCTTCCACGTCCAGGAGCGGGACCTGGCCGCGCCCACCGCGGGCGCGTCGGTGCGCGCCCTGGTCGCGTTCGAAGCGGAACGCGCCCGACGCCTGCTGAATGAAGGCACCCCCCTGGTGGGTAGCGTCCACGGCAGGCTGAAGCTGCTGCTGGCAGGGTTCGTGGCAGGGGGGAGGGCGGCCGTCTCGGCGATCGCCGCCGCCGGATTCGACGTACTTCCAAGGCCGCCGAAGCCCACGAGGACGCGCACGCTGCGCGAGGTGGGCGCGGTTCTGCGAGGAGAGGGGTGAGCGGGACCGTGGAGTCGGAACCTCGCATGTCCGCGCCGGTGCTGGCGGCATACACCTACTGCGAGGCCGTGACCGGGCAGCAGGCGCGCAACTTCGCGTACGGCATCAGGCTGCTGCCGGCGCCGAAGCGGCGCGCCATGTCCGCGCTGTACGCGTTCTCGCGGCGCGTGGACGACATCGGTGACGGCGCGCTCGCGCCGGACGTGAAGCAGGCGCGGCTCGACGAGACGCGCGGGGTGCTCGCCCGGATCCGCGACGGCGCCGTCGCCGAGGACGACACCGACCCCGTGGCGGTGGCGCTCAGCCACGCCGCGCGCCACTTCCCGATCCCGCTCGGCGGCCTCGACGAGCTCATCGACGGCGTCCTGATGGACGTGCGCGGCGAGACGTACGAGACCTGGGAGGACCTCAAGGTCTACTGCCGCTGCGTGGCCGGAGCCATCGGACGCCTCTCGCTCGGGGTGTTCGGTACGGAGCCGGGGGCGCAGGGCGCGGAACGCGCGCCGGAGTACGCCGACACGCTCGGGCTCGCGCTCCAACTCACCAACATCCTCCGGGACGTTCGCGAGGACGCCCTGGAGGGGCGCACCTACCTCCCCGGTGACGACCTCGCCAAGTTCGGCTGCTCCGCCGGGTTCGCACGGCCCGAGCCGCCCGCCGGGTCGGACTTCGCGGGGCTCGTCCACTTCGAAGTGCGCCGCGCCCGCGCGCTGTTCGCCGAGGGCTACCGGCTGCTGCCCCTGCTCGACCGGCGCAGCGGCGCCTGCGTGGCGGCCATGGCGGGCATCTACCGCCGCCTGCTCGACCGCATCGAGCGGGAGCCGGAAGCGGTCCTCCGGGGCCGCGTCTCCCTGCCCGGGCGCGAGAAGGCCTACGTCGCCGTGCGCGGCCTGTCCGGCCTCGACGCCCGCAGCGTCTCGCGGCAGGTCATCAGGAGACGTACGTGATCCGCCGCGGCGGCCCCGACCGGCGGGCAACCCTCCGCGTGACCTGGGCGTCCCAGACTGCAACCGCCGAAAGGGAGGACGCATGACGCAGGACGACAGCCGGCCCGGACCGGGCGCCGACGCGGACCGCCCGGGCGGCCGCCGCGCCGAGCGACCCGCCGAGCGCCGGCCGTCCGGCCCCGCCGCCCGGGCGGACCGGGCCCCGGCCGGGGCCCCGGCGCCGCGGGCGCCCGGCCCCGCGTCCCCCGACCCGGCGGACAGTGCTCCCGCCGCCCGGTCAGGCAGCGCTCCCGCCGCCCCGGCGACGGACGACGCCTCTTCGAAGCCTCGGACACCGTCCGAGGCTTCGGCCAAGTCGGCGGCGGACACCTCGCCCGCCCCGGCGGCGACGGACCGCCCGGCCCCCGGCGGAGGCAGTGCGTCACACCGGCCCCATGACACCGTGCCCGACGAGACGGACGAGGGTGCCGTGCCCGACGAGACGGATGAACCGAACGAGACGGACGAAGGCGCCGTGCCCGACGAGGTGACCGCGACCGGCGGGAGTCCGGCGGCACGTGCGGCGACGGCGCGGGGGAGCGCGGCGGACGCCTCCGCCAGGAAGTCGGCCGTCGTCGTCGGCGGCGGTCTCGCCGGCATCACCGGCGCGCTGGCCCTCGCCGACGCCGGGCTCGACGTGACGCTGCTCGAAGGCCGGCCCCGGCTCGGCGGCCTCGCCTTCTCCTTCCGGCGCGGCGAGCTGACCGTCGACAACGGCCAGCACGTCTACCTGCGCTGCTGCACCGCCTACCGCTGGTTCCTCGACCGTGTCGAGGGCGCGCACCTCGCACCGCTGCAGGAACGTCTCGACGTACCCGTGCTCGACGCCACGCGGCGCCGCCTCGGCAGGCTGCGCCGCACCGCGCTGCCCGTGCCGCTGCACCTGGCCGCGAGCCTCGCCACCTACCCGCACCTGTCGCTCGCCGAGCGCGCCCGGGTGGGCCGCGCGGCGCTCGCCCTCAAGGGGCTCGACCCGGCCGACCCCGCGCTCGACCACCAGGACTTCGGCAGCTGGCTGGCCGCGCACGGCCAGTCGGCGCGCGCCATCGAGGCCCTGTGGGACCTCGTGGGCGTGGCCACGCTGAACGCCGTCGCGGGCGACGCCTCGCTCGGGCTGGCCGCGATGGTGTTCAGGACCGGGCTGCTCTCCGACCCGGGGGCCGCCGACATCGGCTGGGCCCGGGTGCCCCTCGGTGACCTCCACGACGGGCTCGCCCGCAAGGCGCTCGACTCCGCGGGCGTCCGTACCGAACTGCGCACACGTGTCACCTCCATCTCGCCTCTGGAGAACGGCCGTTGGCGCGTCGAGGTTCCCGGCGAGCGCATCGAGGCCGACACCGTCGTGCTCGCCGTGCCGCAGGCCGAGGCGCACGACCTGCTGCCCGAGGGCGCGCTCGACGACCAGGACCGGCTGCTCGACATCGACACCGCGCCGATCCTCAACGTCCACGTGGTGTACGACCGCAAGGTCCTCAAGCGGCCCTTCTTCGCCGCGCTCGGCACCCCGGTCCAGTGGGTCTTCGACCGGACCGAGGCCTCGGGCCTGCGCTCGGGCCAGTACCTCGCGGTGTCCCAGTCCGCCGCGCAGGACGAGATCGACGCCCCCGTGGCAGCGCTCAGGGAGCGCTACCTGCCGGAGCTCGAGCGCCTCCTGCCCGCCGCGCACGGCGCGCGCGTCCTGGACTTCTTCGTGACCCGGGAGCGCACCGCGACCTTCGCGCCGACGCCGGGCGTCGGCCGCCTGCGACCGGGCGCGCACACCAAGGCGCACGGGTTGTACCTGGCCGGCGCGTGGACCGCCACCGGCTGGCCCGCGACGATGGAAGGCGCCGTACGCAGCGGCATCAGCGCCGCACGGGCCGCGCTGACCGCACTCGACCGCCCCCGTGACCATCTCTTCGAGGAGGCGGCGTGACGCTCGACCTTCTGGGGCCGTCCCAGAACCCCCGCACCGGAACTAGAGGAGAGACTGTGCCGACTGTGCCCTCGGCCGAACCGGCCGCTGTGGACGTGACCTCGCTGCTCGAGCGGGGCCGGACGCTGGCCACCCCGGTGCTGCGGTCCGCCGTGGACCGCCTCGCGCCGCCCATGGACACCGTCGCCGCCTACCACTTCGGCTGGATCGACGCCGAGGGCAACCCGGCCGACGGCGACGGCGGCAAGGCCGTGCGCCCCGCGCTCGCCCTGCTGTCCGCCGAGGCCGCGGGCGCGCCCCCGGAGGTCGGCGTGCCCGGCGCGGTGGCCGTCGAGCTCGTGCACAACTTCTCGCTCCTGCACGACGACCTGATGGACGGCGACGAGCAGCGCCGCCACCGCGACACCGTGTGGAAGGTGCACGGACCCGCGCAGGCCATCCTCGTCGGTGACGCCCTGTTCGCCCTGGCCAACGAGGTCCTCCTGGAGCTCGGCACCGTCGAGGCGGGCCGCGCCACGCGCCGCCTGACCACGGCGAGCCGCGCCCTCATCGACGGCCAGGCGCAGGACATCTCGTACGAGCACCGCGAGCGGGTCACCGTCGAGGAGTGCCTGGAGATGGAGGGCAACAAGACGGGCGCCCTGCTCGCCTGCGCCGTCTCCATCGGCGCGGTCCTCGGCGGCGCCGACGACGCCACCGCCGACACCCTGGAGCGGTACGGCTACCACCTCGGCCTCGCCTTCCAGGCCGTGGACGACCTGCTCGGCATCTGGGGCGACCCGGAGGCCACCGGCAAGCAGACCTGGAGCGACCTGCGCCAGCGCAAGAAGTCGCTGCCGGTCGTGGCCGCGCTGGCCGCGGGCGGCCCGGCGTCCGAGCAGCTCGGCGACCTGCTCGCCGCCGACGCCAAGAGCAACGACTTCGACAGCTTCTCCGAGGAGGAGTTCGCCGCGCGCGCCGCGCTCATCGAGGAGGCGGGCGGGCGCGAGTGGACCGCCGAGGAGGCGCGGCGGCAGCACACCGTCGCCATCGAGGCCCTGGACACGGTCCGGATGCCGGACCTGGTGCGGGCGCAGCTCACCGCGCTCGCCGACTTCGTCGTCGTACGGAAGAGATGATCACTATCGGGCACACCTGACTCGCAGTCGCCGGAACACCGTCCTGGTGAGGGCGGTGTCCGACGGCGGACCCAGCAGAGAAGAAGCACTGCGTCGAAGGGGAAGCCATGACAGCGACGACCGACGGTTCCACCGGAGCGGTGACGCCCCGCGTGGCCTCGGCCACCGGAACACCTGACACGAACCCCGGGGCGGCCGGGGCACCGGAAGCCGCCAGACGGGCCATACAGCGGTCCACCGAGTACCTGCTGTCCCGCCAGGACGCCCAGGGGTGGTGGAAGGGCGACCTGGAAACCAACGTGACCATGGACGCCGAGGACCTGCTGCTCCGCCAGTTCCTTGGCATCCGGGACGAGGCCACCACCCGCGCCGCCGCCCTCTTCATCCGCGGCGAGCAGCGCGACGACGGCACCTGGGCCACCTTCTACGGCGGCCCCGGCGAACTCTCCGCCACCATCGAGGCCTACGTGGCCCTGCGCCTGGCCGGGGACGCGCCGGACGAGCCGCACATGGCAAAGGCCGCCGCCTGGATCCGCGAGCGCGGCGGCATCGCCGCCGCCCGGGTCTTCACCCGCATCTGGCTCGCCCTCTTCGGCTGGTGGAAGTGGGACGACCTGCCCGAACTCCCGCCGGAACTCATCTACTTCCCGAAGTGGTTCCCGCTCAACATCTACGACTTCGGCTGCTGGGCGCGGCAGACCATAGTGCCGCTCACGATCGTCTCCGCCAAGCGCCCGGTGCGCCCGGCCCCCTTCCCGCTGGACGAGCTGCACACCGACCCGGACGCGCCCAACCCGGGCAAGCCCCTTGCCCCGCTGGCCAGTTGGGACGGCGTGTTCCAGCGCCTGGACAAGGCGCTGCACCTGTACCACAAGGTCGCGCCGCGCCCGGTGCGCAGGGCCGCGATGAACAGCGCCGCGCGCTGGATCATCGAGCGGCAGGAGAACGACGGCTGCTGGGGCGGCATCCAGCCGCCCGCGGTGTACTCGATCATCGCGCTGCACCTGCTCGGCTACGACCTCGACCACCCCGTGCTCAAGGCGGGCATCGAGTCGCTCGACCGGTTCGCGGTGTGGCGCGAGGACGGCGCGCGCATGATCGAGGCCTGCCAGTCCCCGGTGTGGGACACCTGCCTGGCCACGATCGCCCTCGCCGACGCGGGCGTCCCCGCCGACCACCCGCAGCTCGTCAAGGCCGCCGACTGGATGCTGGGCGAGCAGATCGTCCGGCCCGGCGACTGGGCGGTGCGCAAGCCCCACCTCACCCCGGGCGGCTGGGCGTTCGAGTTCCACAACGACAACTACCCCGACATCGACGACACCGCCGAGGTCGTCCTCGCGCTGTGCCGCGTCGCGCACCCGGACCGGCGGCGGATGGACGGCGCCATCGCCCGCGGCGTGCGCTGGAACCTCGGCATGCAGTCGAAGAACGGCGCCTGGGGCGCGTTCGACGTCGACAACACCAGCCCGCTGCCGAACAAGCTGCCCTTCTGCGACTTCGGCGAGGTCATCGACCCGCCGTCGGCCGACGTCACCGCGCACGTGGTGGAGATGCTCGCGTACGTCGGCAAGGCCCACGACCCGCGCGCCCGGCGCGGCATCGAGTGGCTGCTCGCCGAACAGGAGGAGAACGGCGCCTGGTTCGGCCGCTGGGGCGTCAACTACGTCTACGGCACCGGCTCGGTGGTGCCCGCCCTGATCGCGGCCGGTCTGCCCGCCGCGCACTCGGCGATCCGGCGCGCGGTCGGCTGGCTGGAGTCGGTGCAGAACGACGACGGCGGCTGGGGCGAGGACCTGCGCTCGTACCGCGACGAGCGGTGGATCGGGCACGGCGCCTCCACCGCCTCGCAGACCGCGTGGGCGCTGATCGCGCTGCTCGCCGCCGGGGAGCGGGACTCCCCGGCCGTCGAGCGCGGCGTGGCCTGGCTCGCCGAGGCCCAGCGCGAGGACGGCTCCTGGGACGAGCCGTACTTCACCGGCACCGGCTTCCCCTGGGACTTCTCCATCAACTACCACCTGTACCGGCAGGTCTTCCCGCTGACCGCGCTCGGCCGGTACGTGCACGGAGAGCCGTTCCCCGGCGGCTCGGGCAAGGGGAGCTGATGGCCGCGGATCCGGCCGCACCGGGGCCCGTCCCGCTCCTCGTCGCCTGCGCGCTCGGCATCGAGCGGCTCGCCCTGCGCACCGGCGACCGCGGCGGCGCCGACGGGTCCGTGACCGTGCTGCGCACGGGCATGGGCCCGCGGGCCGCCGCGCGCTCGGTCACGCGCGCCCTCGGCAAGGAGGCGCTGCGCGACGCGGCCGTCGTGGCCACCGGGTTCTGCGCCGGCCTCGCCCCCGGCATGCACCCCGGTGACCTCGTGGTCGCCGACGAGACCCGGCACCACGGCGGCAGCACCCCCTGCCAGGGCACGAAGCTGCTGGTCGAGGGGTTGACGCGGGCCCTGCCCGGCCGGACCGTGCACACCGGCCCGCTCACCGGCTCCGACCACGTGGTGCGCGGCCCCGAGCGCGGCGCCCTGCTGGCCACCGGGGCCATCGCGGTCGACATGGAGTCCGCCGTCACGCTGCACAGCGCGGTCGCGGCCGGGCCCCGGCCGGTTGCGGCCGTCCGGGTGGTCGTGGACGCCCCCCAGCACGAACTGGTCCGCATCGGCACGCTGCGCGGTGGAATATCGGCTTTCCGCGTGCTCCGTGCCGTGCTCCCCGCTTTTTTCGAATGGCACCGTTCTTCGCCGCTCCCCCGGAGGTGAGCCCAGATGGCTATGCCGCTGCGTCAGTCAATCAAGGTCGCTACTTATCTCTTCGAGCAGAAGCTGCGCAAGCGTGACAAGTTCCCGCTGATCGTCGAGTTGGAGCCGTTGTTCGCGTGCAACCTGAAGTGCGAGGGCTGCGGCAAGATCCAGCACCCGGCCGGTGTGCTCAAGCAGCGCATGCCGGTGGCGCAGGCCGTGGGCGCCGTACTGGAGTCCGGGGCGCCGATGGTGTCCATCGCCGGTGGCGAACCGTTGATGCACCCGCAGATCGACGAGATCGTGCGGCAGTTGGTGGCCAAGAAGAAGTACGTGTTCCTGTGCACGAACGCGATGCTGCTGCGCAAGAAGATGGACAAGTTCACGCCCTCGCCGTACTTCGCGTTCGCCGTGCACATCGACGGCATGCGGGAGCGCCACGACGAGTCCGTGGCCAAGGAGGGCGTCTTCGACGAGGCCGTGGCCGCCATCAAGGAGGCCAAGCGGCGCGGCTTCCGGGTGACCACCAACTCGACCTTCTTCAACACGGACACCCCGCAGACCATCATCGAGGTCCTGAACTACCTCAACGACGACCTCAAGGTCGACGAGATGATGCTGTCGCCCGCCTACGCGTACGAGAAGGCACCCGACCAGGAGCACTTCCTCGGCGTCGAGCAGACCCGCGAGCTGTTCAAGAAGGCCTTCGCCGGCGGCAACCGGCGCCGCTGGCGGCTGAACCACTCGCCGCTGTTCCTCGACTTCCTGGAGGGCAAGGTCGACTTCCAGTGCACCGCCTGGGCGATCCCCAACTACTCGCTCTTCGGCTGGCAGCGCCCCTGCTATCTGATGAGCGACGGCTACGTCCCCACGTACCGGGAGCTCGTCGAAAAGACCGACTGGAGCAAGTACGGCCGCGGCAAGGACGACCGGTGCGCCAACTGCATGGCGCACTGCGGCTACGAGCCGACCGCCGTGCTCGCCACCATGGGCTCCCTCAAGGAGTCGCTGCGCGCCATGCGCGAGACGGTCAACGGGAACCGGTGACGTCATGACCCCCTCCGGCCCCGCGGCCCCGGGCCTGCGCGTCACCGTCGTGGCCCGCGGGCGCGGCGCCGCGCCGGTGGCGCCCGCGGGCCGGGCCGGCGGGGGCCGGGGCGAGGGGGTCCGCCGCGCGGACGGGGCCGCGGGCGCCCCGTCCGGCGAGCCGACACCGCCGTGAGCTGAGGACAACCAGTGAAGGGGGCCCGAGCATGACCATTCTGGAGACCGTCAGGGGGCCGCGCGACCTGAAGGCGCTGACCGAGTCCGACCTGCGCCAACTGGCGGAGGAAATCCGGGAGTTCCTGGTGAGCGCGGTCGCGCGGACCGGCGGGCACCTCGGACCCAACCTGGGGGTGGTCGAGCTGACCATCGCCCTGCACCGGGTCTTCGAGTCGCCCGTCGACCGCCTGGTGTGGGACACCGGCCACCAGAGCTACGTCCACAAGCTGCTGACCGGCCGTCAGGACTTCTCCAAGCTGCGCGGCAAGGGCGGCCTGTCCGGCTACCCCTCGCGCGAGGAGTCACCGCACGACATCGTCGAGAACAGCCACGCCTCCACGGCCCTCGGCTGGGCCGACGGCCTCGCCAAGGCGCGCGACGTGCTCGGCGAGCGCGGGCACGTCGTCGCCGTCATCGGCGACGGCGCCCTCACCGGCGGCATGGCCTGGGAGGCGCTGAACAACATCGCCGCCGCCAAGGACCAGCCGTTGATCATCGTCGTCAACGACAACGAGCGCTCCTACGCCCCCACCATCGGCGGCCTCGCCAACCACCTCGCCACCCTGCGCACCACCGACGGCTACGAACAGGTCCTCGCCTGGGGCAAGGACGTCCTCCAGCACACCCCCCTCGTCGGCCGCACCCTGTACGAGTCCCTGCACGGCGCGAAGAAGGGCTTCAAGGACGCCTTCGCGCCCCAGGGCATGTTCGAGGACCTCGGCCTGAAGTACGTCGGGCCCATCGACGGGCACGACATCAAGGCCGTCGAGTCCGCGCTGCGCCGCGCGAAACGCTTCCACGGCCCCGTCCTCGTCCACTGCCTGACCGAGAAGGGCCGCGGCTACGAACCGGCCCTCGCCGACGAGGCGGACCGCTTCCACACCGTCGGCGCCATGGACCCCCTCACCTGCGAGCCGCTCACCCCGGCCGGCGGCCCCTCGTGGACCTCCGTCTTCGGCGACGAGATGGTCCGCATCGGCGCCGAGCGCGAGGACGTCGTCGCCCTCACCGCCGCGATGCTGCACCCCGTGGGGCTCACGCGGTTCGCCGCCGCCCACCCCGACCGGGTCTGGGACGTCGGCATCGCCGAGCAGCACGCCGCGGTCTGTGCCGCCGGGCTCGCCACCGGCGGCCTGCACCCGGTCGTCGCCGTCTACGCCACCTTCCTCAACCGCGCCTTCGACCAGCTCCTGATGGACGTGGCCCTGCACAAGTGCGGCGTCACCTTCGTCCTGGACCGGGCCGGGGTCACCGGCGCCGACGGGCCCTCCCACAACGGCATGTGGGACCTGTCCGTCCTCCAGGTGGTGCCGGGCCTGCGGATCGCCGCGCCGCGCGACGCCGACCAGCTCCGCGCGCAGCTGCGCGAGGCCGTGGCCGTCGACGACGCGCCCACGCTGCTGCGCTTCCCCAAGGAGTCGGTGGGGCCCGCGATCCCGGCCGTGGACCGGCTCGGCGCCATGGACGTGCTGCGCCGGGACACCGCGCCGGACGTGCTCCTCGTGGCTGTCGGGGTGATGGCGCCGGTGTGCCTCCAGGCCGCCGACCTGCTCGCGGAGCGCGGCATCGGCTGCACGGTGCTCGACCCGCGCTGGGTCAAGCCCGTCGACGAGGCGCTGCCGCCGCTCGCCGCGCGCCACCGGCTCGTCGCCGTCGTGGAGGACAACAGCCGCGCGGGCGGCGTCGGTTCGGCCGTCTCCCTCGCCCTGGAGGACGCCGGCGTGGACGTGCCCGTACGCCGCTTCGGCATCCCGGAGCAGTTCCTCGCCCACGCCAAGCGCGGCGAGGTCCTCGCCGACATCGGCCTGACCCCGGTGGAGATCGCGGGACGGATCGGCGCGGCGGCGGCCCGCTGGGGCGGCGCGTCGGGCGAGGCGGGAGGGACGGCCGTGACACCTGCGGGGGCACCCGCGACCGCGACGGGCGCGACGCCTGCCGGGGCACCCGCCACCGAGGCGGCGACCACGCCCGCCGGAGCGAACGCCACCGGGTCGGCCGCGACGCCCGCGGGGGCACGCCCCGCGGACGTACGCCCCGCGGGGACGGCCGAAGCAGCCGCCACGAGGACGGCCCGAGTACCCGCCCCCACGAACGCCGGTACACCCGGCCTGGACGACGCCGGTACACCCGGCCTGGACGACGCCGGTACACCCGGCCAGGAGAGCGCCGGAGCACCCGGCCCGGAGCAGGCCGGCGCGGCCGGCGAGGAGACCCGAGCATGACCGGCACGAGCAAGGAGTTCGACCTCGGCAGGCTGCTCGCCGAGCGCGGCGGCGAGCGCTACGAGCTGCACACCCGGCACCTCAACCACCAGCTCCCGCGCATGCTGCGCACCATCGGCTTCGACAAGGTCTACGAGCGTGCCGAGGGAGCCTACTTCTGGGACGCCGACGGCCACGACTACCTGGACATGCTGGCCGGCTTCGGCGTCATGGGCCTCGGCCGCCACCACCCCGTGGTCCGCAAGGCGCTGCACGACGTCCTGGACGCCTCCCTCGCCGACCTGACCCGCTTCGACTGCCAGCCGCTGCCCGGGCTGCTCGCCGAGCGCCTGCTCGCCCACAGCCCGTACCTGGACCGCGTGTTCTTCGGCAACAGCGGGACCGAGGCCGTCGAGACCGCGCTGAAGTTCGCCCGCTACGCCACCGGCAGACCGCGGGTCCTGTACTGCGCGCACGCCTTCCACGGCCTGACCACCGGCTCCCTGTCGGTGAACGGCGAGACCGGCTTCCGCGACGGCTTCGCCCCGCTGCTTCCGGACACGGCCGTGCCGCTCGGTGACCTGGACGCGCTGCGCCGGGAGCTGCGGCACGGGGACGTCGCCGCGCTCATCGTCGAGCCCGTCCAGGGCAAGGGCGTGCACGAGGCCCCGCCCGGCTATCTGCGCGCCGCCCAGGAGCTCCTGCACCGGCACAAGGCGCTCCTGATCGCCGACGAGGTGCAGACCGGCCTCGGCAGGACCGGCGCCTTCTACGCCCACCAGCACGAGGAGGGCGTCGAGCCCGACCTGGTGTGCGTCGCCAAGGCGCTCTCCGGCGGCTACGTGCCGGTCGGCGCGACCCTCGGCAAGGACTGGATCTTCAAGAAGGTCTACTCGTCCATGGACCGCGTCCTGGTCCACTCGGCCAGCTTCGGCTCCAACGCCCAGGCCATGGCGGCCGGGCTCGCGGTCCTGGCCGTCATGGACGACGAGGGCGTCGTGGAGAACGCGCGCGTGACCGGCGAGCTCCTGAGGTCCCGCCTCGCGGCGCTGGTCGACCGGTACGAGCTGCTCAGCGACGTGCGCGGGCGCGGCCTCATGGTCGGCATCGAGTTCGGCAGGCCCACGTCCCTGAAGCTGCGCAGCCGCTGGGCGATGCTCCAGGCGGCCCGCAAGGGGCTGTTCGCGCAGATGGTCGTCGTACCGCTGCTCCAGAAGCACCGCATCCTCACGCAGGTCTCCGGCGACCACCTGGAGGTCATCAAGCTCATCCCGCCGCTGATCATCGGCGAGAAGGAGGTGGACCGCTTCGTGACGGCGTTCACCGACGTCATGGAGGACGCGCACGGGGGCGGCGGCCTCATGTGGGACTTCGGCAAGACGCTGGTGAAGCAGGCGGTCGGCAACCGGTGACGACCCCCGGCCCGGGCGGCGCGGCAGGCCCGGCCCAGGCGGCGCGGGCGGGCCGCTCGGGGGAGGGAGGGCTTTGCCTCTGAGGCAACAAAATTGCCCCGGAGGTAAGACTCTGGCTCAATCAAGGTATGAGCCCTGCCACCCCGGACAGTGACGAGGCGGTCGACGCACTGCCCGTCGTCGCTCCGCAGCTCCGCGCGCTGCGCCGCCGGGCCGCCCTGACCCTGGAGGCGGCGGCCCGGGCCGCGGGTCTCTCGCCCGCGCACCTGTCCCGCCTGGAGACCGGGCACCGGCAGCCGTCGCTGCCGATGCTGCTCGCGCTCGCCCGTACCTACGGTACGACGGTCTCGGAGCTCCTGGGCGAGACGCCCGCCGACCGGGACGCCGTCGTACGCGCCCCGGACATGGAGCCCACCGCCGCCGGCGGCTGGACGTACTGGCAGGCGGGCGCGCCCGGCCGGGGCATGCAGGCGCTGCGCGTGCACGTCCCGGCCGGCGCGCAGGGCGACATCGTGCGGGTGCACCCCGGCGAGGAGTGGCTGTACGTCCTCGACGGGCGGCTGCGGCTGCGCCTGGGGGACACCTCGTCCGTGCTCGCCCCCGGCGACAGCGCGCACTTCGACTCGCTGACGCCGCACCGGATCGCCGCCGTGGACCCGAGCGGCGCCGACTTCCTGTTCGTCCACACCTTGCTGCAGAGCCCTGCCGCCGCGCTCTGCCTCGGCGGCCCGACCCGGGGAGACCGACATGACGGAACCTGAACCGCAGCCGCCGCGCCGCATGGCCATGGAGGAGAAGTTCCCGCGCGGGCTGTGGGTGCGGCTGATCATCTACGTCGCCGTGGGCCACCTCTTCGCGGGCTTCATCTACCTGCTGTTCGTCCTCGGCGGCCAGAACCAGTAGCCGGCCGGCAGCCCCTCAGTCCAGGAGGCGCTCGCGCAGGCGCTCACGCGTCGGCGGCGCGATCCGCAGCCCCTTGGTGAGGTAGGTCTCCGTGTCGCCCCAGGTCTCGTCGATGGTGGCGAAGGCCGCCGCGAGGTACTCGGCGCGGGCGTCGAACAGGGGGCTCAGGAGCTCCATGATCTCCGGCGACATGGCGTCCGGGGCCGTGCTGCTGCGGTGCACCTTGTACCGGCGGTGCGCGGCGTTCGACTCCAGGTAGTCCGCCTCGATCGCCTCGCGCTCCACGCCGACGGCGAGCAGCGTGACGGCGATCGACAGGCCCGCGCGGTCCTTGCCCGCCGCGCAGTGCATCAGCGCGGGCACGCTGTCCTCGGCCAGCGCGTGCAGCACCTGGCTGTGCTCGGCCGTGCGCTCCTTGATGATCGTGCGGTACGAGTCCGCCATGCGGCCGGCCGCCTTCCCGTCGGACAGGACGGAGCGGAGCTGGTCCAGGTCGCCGTCGCGGACCATCTTCCAGAACTCGGCGCCGTCGGCCGGGTCGGTCAGCGGCAGGTTCACGTTCCGGACGCCCGGCAGCTCCACGTCGGGGCCCTCAAGACGCTGGTCGGCCGCGTTGCGGAAGTCGAAGACGGTGTGCAGGCCCAGCGAGGACAGGAACGCGGCGTCGGCGGCCGTGGCGTGCGCGAGGTGCCCGCTGCGGAACAGGACGCCGTGGCGGACCCGGCGGCCGTCGACGGTCGGCAGGCCGCCCACGTCACGGAAGTTGCGCACACCGGCCAGCTCGGGTTCGGTCGACGGGACCTGCTGCGTCACGGGCTCTCCTCAAGGTCGGTGGCCTGCCCCCCCCGGGGCGGCGCGGTGCCGCGCGCGGCGGCGGTGGATGCGCCTTCGACCATACGACACGGGTTCCTGAGGCAATCAGTCGTGGCGGAGCGTGCACGGGCGGAGCCCCGATGCTTGCATGGGCTCGCGGATGTGCGTACGCCCGCGGATCTGTCGAGATCGCGCGCTCATCCGGTGAGATCCGTCAGCGGACCTGTGGGGGTTTGATGATCGAGGTCGGCGAGGACGCCCGCACCTGGCTCCTGTCGGGCCCCACCAGCAGCTACGCCCTGCATCTGACCGACCGCGACGAACTCTTGCACCTGCACTGGGGACCGCGGCTCGCGCTCGCCGACGCCGAGGCCCTGGCCGCCGCGCCGCTGCCGCCCGAGCGGCCCTTCGAGTCGCGGCTCGACGGGCGCGAGGAGTACCCCGTCGAGGGCGGCCCGCGGTTCGTGCGGCCCGCGCTCTCGGTGCGCGGCGGCGGGGTGCGGGGCACGGAGTGGCGGTTCTCCGGCGCCCGGCACGACGAGGACGAGCTCCGGCTCACCTTCACCGACCCCCTGCACCACCTGGAGGTGCTGCTCGTCCACCGGCTGCGCGGCGACGTCGTCGAGCGGTACGCGGTCCTCACACACCAAGGCCCCGCCGGGTCACCGGAGCTGGAGCTGCTGCGGGCCGACTCCGCCACCTGGACGCTGCCCCGGCGCGAGCGCTGGCGCCTGTCCCAGCTCCACGGCCGCTGGGCCGCGGAGTCCCGCCTCGTACGGTCGGAGCTCGCGTACGGGGAACACGTCATCGGCAGCCGCCGCGGGCACACCGGGCACCAGCACCTGCCGTGGGTGGCCCTCGACGCGGGCGACGCCACCGAGGAGCACGGCGAGGTCTACGGCTGCGCGCTGGCCTGGTCCGGGTCGTGGCGCGTCGCGGTGCACCGGCTGCCGGACGGCGCCGTGCAGATCACGGGCGGCCCCGGCCACGACGACTCGGGCTTCGAGGTGCTCACGCCCGGCACGGCGGTCGGCACGCCCGTGTTCGCCGGGCTGTGGAGCGACGGCGGCTTCGGCGGGGCGAGCCGCGCCTGGCACGCCTACCAGCGCGCGCACGTCCTCCCGGACGGGGACGAGGTGCGGCCGGTGCTCTACAACTCCTGGGAGGCCACCGGGTTCGACGTCTGCGAGGCGCAGCAGCGGGAGCTGGCCGGGCGGGCCGCCGGGCTGGGCGTGGAGCTGTTCGTCGTCGACGACGCGTGGTTCGGGCGGCGGACCAGCGACCGGGCCGGGCTCGGCGACTGGACGCCCAACCCCGAGCGGTTCCCGGGCGGTCTGAAGCCGCTCGCCGACCATGTGCACGGACTCGGCATGGACTTCGGCATCTGGGTCGAGCCCGAGATGGTGAACGCGGACAGCGACCTGTACCGCGCGCACCCCGACTGGGTGCAGCACCACCCCGGGCGTACCCGTACGGAGTTCCGCAACCAGCTCGTGCTCAACGTCGCCCGCGACGACGTGCGGGCGTACCTGTGGGAACGGCTCGACGCGCTCCTGTCCGCCGCCCCGGTCGACTACGTGAAGTGGGACTTCAACCGCTGCTTCACCGACCCGGGCTGGCCGGGGGAGCCCTGGCCGCAGCGGTTGTGGTCCGCCCACGTCCGCGGCGTCTACGACCTCATCGACCGGCTGCGGGCCGCGCACCCGTCCGTCGCCTTCGAGTCCTGCTCGGGCGGCGGGGGCCGGGTCGACCTCGGCATCCTCTCCCGGACGGACCAGGTGTGGACCTCCGACAACACCGACCCGGCGGACCGGCTCGCCATCCAGCACGGCTTCAGCCACTTGCACCCCGCGCGCGTGATGGCCGCCTGGGTCACCGACAGCCCCCACACCCAGCTCAACGGGCGCGTGAGCCCGCTGCGGTTCCGGTTCGTCAGCGCCATGGCCGGGGTGCTCGGCATCGGCGGCGACCTGGCGCGGTGGAGCGACGAGGAGCTGGCCGAGGCACGCCGGTGGGTGGAGCTCTACAAAGAGATCAGGCCGGTCGTGCAACGGGGCGACCTGTACCGGCTGCGGCCGCCCGGCGACGGGCTCGGCGCCGTGCAGTACGTGCGCGGCGACGACGTCGTCGTCCTGGCCTGGCTGCGCGCGCAGGCCTACGGGGAGGAGCCCCCACCGCTGCGGCTGGCCGGGCTCGACGCCGCGGCGGCGTACGTGTGCCGGGACACCGGCGCGGTGCACCGGGGCGCGCTCCTGCTGCACCACGGGCTGCGCACCGGGCTGCGCGGCGACCTGGACGCGGCGGTGTTCCGGCTGCGCCGCGCACCGGACACCGCACCGGCCCCCTAGACCACGCCGACCACGCCGACCTCGCTATTCCTGGTTGGTAGAAACTTGACCGGTGGCTTATCTCACGCCACGTCAACCCCTTATTACGGTGGCGTAGGTCACTTGCCGGAAGGAAAGATGGGGCGACGTGACAGCAGAGTCGACACCCATCGTCAAGAACGCACCCACCCACCCCATCACCTCCTACGCGGCGGTCGGCGACAGCTTCACCGAAGGCGTGGGGGACCCCGGGCCGGACGGGACCTTCGTGGGCTGGGCCGACCGGCTCGCCGTACTGCTCGACGACCTGGTCCCGGAGCACACGTTCCGGTATGCGAACCTCGCCGTGCGCGGCAAGCTGCTCGACCAGATCGTCGCCGACCAGGTGCCGCGGGCCAAGGAGCTCGCCCCGGACCTGGTGACGTTCTGCGCGGGCGGCAACGACATCATCCGGCCCGGCACCGACCCGGACGAGGTCGCCGAGCGCTTCGAGCGGGCCGTCGCCGACCTCACCTCGGCCGTCGGCACCGTCATGGTCACCACCGGCTTCGACACCCGCGGCGTGACCCTCCTTAAGCACCTGCGCGGCAAGATCGCCACGTACAACGGCCACGTCCGCGCGGTCGCCGACCGCTACGGCTGCCCGGTGCTCGACCTGTGGTCGCTGAAGACCGTCCAGGACCGGCGGGCCTGGGACACCGACCGGCTGCACCTGTCGGCCGAGGGCCACACGCGCGTGGCGCTGCGCGCGGCCCAGGTGCTCGGCATCGACGTGCCCGCCGACCCGGAGCAGGCGTGGCCGCCGCTGCCGCCGCGCGGGCCCCTGGAGGTACGGCGCGACGACATCCAGTGGGCGCGCGAGCACCTGGTCCCATGGATCGGGCGGCGGCTGCGCGGCCAGTCGTCGGGCGACCACGTGGCGGCCAAGCGGCCGGACCTGATGCCGCTGTAGGGCCCCGTCGGACCCGCGAGCCCGGGGCGCTCAGAGGACGCCGCGCGCCGAGCGGCCGGGCGCCTCGCGCAGGTCGCAGGACTCCTTGAAGCCCTGACTGGTCAGACCCATCGCCGAGTTGAAGCGCGAGCGCAGGTTCTCGACGGCGACCATCATGGTCAGCTCGACGAACGCGGGCTCGCCGAGCTGTCCGAGCAGCCGCGCGGACAGCTCGTCGTCGACCTCGGGCGGGTTCGCGGTCATCGCCTCCGCGTACGCCATGACGTCGCGCTCCAGCGGCGTGTACGCGTCGCTGTCGCGCCACGCGGGCACGTCGTGCAGCTTGCGGGCGTCCAGGCCGAGCTTGTGCCCCTCCCAGTAGCCGAAGTCCATGCACCAGGAGCAGCCGATCGAGGCAGCCGAGGCCATCACCGCGAGCTCCTTCAGGCCCTTGTCCAGCTGGTTCCACCTGGCCACGGACTGCTCGAAGCGGAGGTAGGCCCACAGGGCGCGGCGGTGGTGGGCCATCGCCCGGCCCGGGTCGAGGACCTTGCCGTAGGCGCGCTTCGAGTACCACTCCAGGGCGCGGAAGAGCAGCGTGCGCGGCGGGGTGAGCGAGATACGGGCCATGGGGCCACCTCCGGAGTCCGTGCGGCGTGGTTTCGCCGTCCCACCGGTACGACGGGCCGGGCGGGCGCGGATGTGACATCGGGCGGGGGTACGGCCCCCCGGGGCCGGTGTCAGGGGCCGCGCACATAATGGGGATGCTTGAGCTGCCCTGTTCCTGGAGGTGCGCCGTGTCCCGGTCCCTGAGCCCCCTGCTCCGCCCGCTGCGTCCGGCCGCCTTCGGCGCGGAACCCACCGGCGACCGCCTCGCGCGCATCCGCAGATCGCCGCACTTCGCCGACGGCTCGTTCCGGAACCCGGTGGGGGCGCGCACGCGGCCCTCCGGCTCCGCCCTGGAGTTCGCGAAGGTCTACTTCCGGCACGAGGAGCGCGTACGGCGCGCCCCGGCGGGGCACGTGCCGGTGCACGCCACCACCCTCGCCGACCTCGCCGCGCCCCCGGCGAGCGGCCTCAGGCTCACCTGGATGGGGCACTCCAGCGTCCTCGCCGAGATCGACGGGCGCCGGGTGCTCTTCGACCCGGTGTGGGGCGAGCGGTGCTCGCCCTTCGCCTTCGCCGGGCCCCGGCGGCTGCATCCGGCGCCCGTGCCGCTGGCGGCGCTCGGCCCGGTCGACGCGATCGTCATCTCGCACGACCACTACGACCACCTGGACCTGCCCAGCATCCGGGCGCTCGCGGGCACGGGGACGCTGTTCGCCGTGCCGCTCGGCGTCGGCGCGCACCTGGAGCGCTGGGGCGTGCCCGCGAGCCGCCTGCGCGAGCTGGACTGGCACGAGTCCACGGACGTCGGTGGCCTGACCCTGACGGCCACGCCCGCCCGCCACTTCTGCGGCCGGGGCCTGCGCAACCAGCAGCACACGCTGTGGGCGTCCTGGTGCGTCACGGGCCCCGAGCACCGCGTCTTCCACAGCGGCGACACCGGCTACTTCCCGGGCTTCGAGGAGATAGGCACCGCCCACGGGCCGTTCGACGCCACCATGATTCAGATCGGCGCATATTCCGACTTCTGGCCGGACATCCACATGCGCCCCGAGGAAGGCCTGCGCGCCCACCTCGACCTCCAGGGCGGGCGGCCGCACGGCGTGCTGCTCCCGATCCACTGGGCCACGTTCAACCTCGCGCCGCACGCCTGGGCCGAGCCCGGCGAGGGCACGCTCGCCGCCGCCCGCGCGCTGGGCGCCCCGCTCGCGCTGCCCGTCCCCGGCCAGCCCTTCGAGCCGGGGTCCGGCGCGGTGCCGGACGCCCCGTGGTGGCGCGCGGTCGCCGTCGCGCCCGAAGGCGGCTGGAGCGAGCCCGGCCCCGGCCCGGCGCCGGACGCCACGGACCACGAGACGGCACCCGTGGCCTGAATCCCGGAGCGGGGACACGCACGCGCCACCCACCGGACACGCGGCGGACGCGGGGCGTACGCGCGGGGGACGCGCAGGGGGCGCCCGCAGGGCACGGGAACGGGCGCTCGGTAGCACGTGCGTCCTGCCGCCGCGAGGTGTTCGCGCGGGCGTACGACGGTTTTCGCGCGGCCGTGCGACCCGTCATACCAGAGCGGGACGCTGCCTGCCGGACTTTGTCAACTGCCCACCGCACGTGAGGTCTTGGCGACTACCGTGTGTGGCCGTCGGGCGACGCAGGGATCACATCACGGCCTGCCGGCCGGCACCGCGATGCCATCGACGAGGTGCCGCAGTGGACCGCTGGGGTGCCCGTCGCGACGTACCGAGGACGCAGATGTCTCACCTTCGCGCACCGGCAGGACGCGCAGACCGCCGCGAGGGCGGACGGCACGGCAGGTCCGGCAGCCGGGCCGCGCCGCCCCCGCCCGAGACGCGCATACGGCCGCACCTGCTGCGCATCACCGTGCTGCCCGCCGTCCTGGTGGGGCTGTGCGGCTGCGCCGCCGTGCTCTTCGTGATCCGTGCCTCCGGGACCCGGCCGCAGCCGCCGCTGCTCGCCCTGCTCGGCGCCGCGGCCCTGCTCGGCCTCACCGGCATCGTGATCGCGGCGGTGGCCGCCGACCGGGCCGCGCGCTCCCTGCGCGACCGCCTCGCCACGCTGCGGCGCACCACCGCGCGCGGGCAGGCCGATCTGCGCGACCTCGTCGAGCGGCTGCGCAGCGGCGAGTCCCCGGCGGTCCGCGAGCCCGCCGCGCGCCCGGCGCCGGCCCAGGACGAGTTCGGCCTGCTCGCCGACGAGCTGGCCCGCGCCCGCGAAGGGGCCGTCACCGCCGTCGTGCAGGCCTCCCGGCTCTCCGGCCAGGCGGGCAACGAGCAGAAGGTCGAGGTCTTCGTGAACCTCGCCCGGCGCCTGCAGTCGCTCGTGCACCGGGAGATCTCCCTGCTCGACGAGCTGGAGAACGCCGTCGAGGACCCCGAACTGCTCAAGGGCCTCTTCCACATCGACCACCTGGCCACCCGCATCCGGCGGCACGCCGAGAACCTCGCGGTGCTCGGCGGCGCCATGTCGCGCCGCCAGTGGAGCAGGCCGGTGTCCATGACGGAGGTGCTCCGCTCGTCCATCGCCGAGGTCGAGCAGTACTCCCGGGTCAAGCTGGTGCCGCCCGTCGACGGGACCCTGCGCGGGCACGCCGTCGCCGACGTCATCCACCTGCTCGCCGAACTCGTCGAGAACGCCACGGTGTTCTCCGCCCCGCACACCCAAGTCCTGCTGCGGGCGGGCCGGGTGACGTCCGGGCTCGCCATCGAGGTCGAGGACCGCGGCCTCGGCATGCCCGTCGCCGAGCAGGCCCGGATGAACCAACTCCTCGCCGACCCCGACCAGGTCAACGTCGCGAGCCTGCTCCAGGACGGCCGCATCGGCCTGTTCGTGGTCGCGGCGCTCGCCCGCCGCCACGGCATCGCGGTGCGCCTGCAGAGCAACATCTACGGCGGCGTCCAGGCCGTCCTCATCGTCCCCCAGGGGCTCCTCGGCGCCGAGCAGGACGCCGCGCCCGCCGCCCGCGCCACCACCCCCGCCCCCGCCACCGGCGCCGCCCCCGCGCCCGACGCGGTCCCGCAGGCCGCCCCGCCCGCGCCCGCGCCGG